>CAZNVX010000325.1:0-3994 GCA_964576225.1 uncultured Christensenellaceae bacterium | reverse complement strand
CTTCTTGGCGTCGATATACCCTTTGATCGCGCTGCCGGTATACGACGACTTGAAATCATACGGGCCAATGACCCCGGTCGGGAACACAATCACGGCGTCAAGGCCTTTTTGTATCGCGTTCATCACCTCAATTGTGCCCATGGCTTTGGATTTTGCATAAGCGCCCGGCAGGTTGTTGAAGTCCGAATCCAGCGTCTCGTCAATGGTGCCCGCTGCCGGCTCTTTAAGCGCATGAACGCTGGATATGTGAACCAAGCGTTTGATGCCCTTTTCAATGCACGCCTGCACCACATGGCGCGTGCCGCCCACATTCACATCAAACACATTTTTCTTGCGCACGCCGGAAATCTGCACCAGACCTGCCAGATGAAACACATGCTCGCAGCCGCGCACCGCAGCGGAAACCGCAAACGCATCGCGAATGTCACCCCGCACCACCTCTTTGGCGTACCGTTCGATATATGAAATATCCTCGTTTTCCTGCACAAACAACCGCAGGTCCTTATAACCTTTGCTGTAAAGCAGCTTAACCAGCACGTTGCCGATATGGCCGCCGGCTCCTGTGATCAGTATCATGATGATCGTCTCCTTCATACAAAAAAATAATAGCGGTTTAACAGAGAATCATCTCAATGCATACTGATCTGTTTGTATTATTATACCCGCAAATATGGGCCTTGCTGTGAATAATCTGTGAATAAACAGTCCATCAGCAGTCTATGCCGGTGCTGCTGCCAACAGTGCTTTGTTCCTCATACCAGCGCACGGCGTCGTCCATCGTCTCCCGCAGCGGGCGCGGTTTATAACCGAGCTGCTCTCTGGCCTTGCCATCGGATATCTTTACAGCCGATACCAGTATGTTCACCGTGTCCGGTGTCAGCACCGGCGGCTTTCCTAGTATGGCACAGATGGCCGGTACGACAGCCGCACCTGCCCGCACCAAAAAAAGCGGCACACGAATCATCTTATATTCGCGCCCGGCGCTGCGCCCCACCGACTCAATCAATTCCCTGATCGAGCAGCGTCCTCCGGCCAGAATGTATCCATGCCCGGCTTCTCCTTGCCGCCACGCCCGGAATATGCCGTCCGCCACATCACGCACATCCACAAAATCATACCCGCCGTCAAAATACAGCTGGAGCCCCCGCGCGGCCATATACTTCTTGAACATCAAACCGGCAAGAGACGCCCGGTAATCATGCGGCCCGATCACGCCGGTGGGATACACAACGACAGCATCAAGCCCCTTCTTGTATGCGTCCAGAACCGCCGCCGTTCCCTCCAGCTTCGACCGCCCATAATCATCCGTCGGGCGGCTCTGAGCCATGTCCAGCATCTCATCTATAACATCTCCGTCTGGCGGCATCAGTGCATGGATGCTCGACACATGAACCAGCCGCTTCACGCCATGCTGCAGGCAGGCCTGCGCCACGTTGCGCGTGCCGCCCACATTGATGTCATACAGCCTTTTTTTGTTTGTCCGGGAGACCTGAATAAAACCGGCGAGATGGAATACATCCGAACACCCGCACACCGCTTCGGCCACAGCTTTCGGGTCACGTATATCGGCATGCACGATTTCCTTGGCGTACGTCTCGATATGCGCCGTGTTTGCGCTCTGAACCATCAGCCTTAAGTCCCTGTATCCTTTTTGATACAGCAACGCAGCCAGCACATTGCCGATATGGCCGCTTGCGCCTGTCACCAGTATCATGATTCCCTCCCGCTAACGATAGATGATTCCGAATAAATAATGGTTATTCTGCCGCCGGGGCGAGCACCGCGCTGCGGTTTCATTATATGCCGCGTATGCTCCGGTACACAAGCGCCGCATGATCCTTATCCGCGTCCGCGGACACCCTCTATCTGCAAAAAAAGCAATCCCGTGACAGCGGATGAACACACAGATGGTTATAATATAAAACCGGGCACGGCAAAGGCCGGAAGCCATCACGGCAAAGATTATGGAGTACCAGCAGGATTCACGCGCTCAAAGAGAGTTTTTCACCCGGCAATGCCAAGCATTACGGTCGCGGTTCATTAAGGCCTTCCTTGGCGGCCTTCACCGGCACCACGGCCAGCACCACGCTGATGATATAGATCACGCCCGGTATCGACTGCCACGGAAAGCCAAACACCATAATTGTAACGGTCGCTGCGGCCATCGCGACCGAACCGGCGATGTGGTGACGCCTCACCGTCAGGGCGCCGGCAATGCCAACGGCATTTGCGCCGACGAGTATATAGCCGGATATGGCCTCTGATGCGAGTGTGTCGGGAAGATAGACCAGCACATCCAGCAGCGCCAGCACGGCAAGCAGCAAGCCGGTTGCACCGGCAAGCAGCCCCAAAACCAGCTCAGTTCTCCTCATACCTCATACTCCCTGTATTACGGCTCTGCGCCGGTTAATCCTTCCGTATTATACATCAGCGGACAAACTAACGCAACGCGCGGAAAGACAATCCGGCCCGCAAAAAAAATAAACCGCGGAAATCCGCGGCCTTTTTCATTGGCATCTGTATTTTAAGCGCGTGGCATTGCCCCCGCGTATATGCCTCTCATCCTTGTTTTTCTTCAATACCTCTGCCACCTTCCTGGCCGTGGCCGGCGAAATGGCGTACAAACGCTCGGTTAAATCCTTATGCACCGTTGATTTGCTCGTCCCAAATGCCCGCGCCGCCAGACGCACCGTTGCACCGCTCTCCAGCACATAATCCGCAATGCGCAGCACCCGCTCTTCGATGTACTCCTTCATTTCACGCCCCCCTTTTCACATGCTTATTACATGTGTATGTCACCAGGAGGGCTTGTATGTTTTTCTTTGAGTGGCTTGAGTTATTCGTTGTCAGTCAAAACGGTTCCGTAATTTTTGTGGGTAAGTTGGCAAAACCGTCGGGCTCAGCATCGCCGCAAAGTCAGCGCCTGATCCGGCGCACCGCAACAGATTGGGCGCAGCTTAGTCACATGCGGCGGCGTATTTACCGCGGGGACACCCGTCAGTGCCCACGGGCGTGCCCTGCCGCCTGTTCTGCTTAACCTCATCACCTGCGTATGGCTTCATCCGGTATCGTCGTCAGCCGTTCAAGCCCCTGTTCTGTTACCAGCACACCGTCCTCAAAACGGACGCCAAACGCATCGTCTGCAATCCATATATCGATATTGAACACCATACCCGGCTGCAGCACCATGCCGCTCCGGTTATCCACCCACGGCCCTTCGCACTCCTGCAGGCCGGTGCCATGCGCCGGTCCATACAGGTTCAGCCCGCTGTAGCCGTCCTTCTCCAGCCGCGCCTGAAATGTGTCGTATACCACGGCGAACGGAACGCCCGGCGCCATCAGCTCCAGCGTCTCGCACAGGCAGTCCAGCCCTGTGCGGATCATGCCTTCTCTTTTCGCGTCTGTTTTGCCCAGCAGCACCGGACGGCACATATTGCCGCAGTAGCCCTGATACTTTGCGCCGAATGTCAGCTGCACCACGTCGTCCTTGCCGATCAAGCGCTCCGTGGATTTGCACAGACTCTGGTACATAAACGGCCCGGATGTCACCCACACGGGATAACCCGTTCCTTCCGCGCCCATCTGATACGCGGCAGCTCGCCACACAGCTTCAATCTCCCATTCACGCACGCCCGGCTTCACCGCATCGATTGCCTCCCGCGCAGCCGAATCAGTGATGCGGTACGCCTCCCTCAGCAGCGCAATCTCGTTTTTCGATTTGAACCACCGCAGCCTCATGATCATCTCATCGTCATAGACGATTCGGGCATCCCCGGCGCCCTTCATAATATCCGTCATGATCTGGTACGGAATGGTGTTCGTGTTTCCGATGGCAATCTTTCTGACGGGAAACCGCTCCCTTAATTCACCGAATATCGCGGCATAGTCGTACGCATTGGTGGGTTTATCCCACTCAGGTGCGCTGGTCTCCACGTACAGCGGGTGCACACGCACATCATCGATTCTGGCGAACACTTTTGCGTATTCATACGAT
>CAZNVX010000324.1:0-4009 GCA_964576225.1 uncultured Christensenellaceae bacterium | reverse complement strand
CGCCAGCCACGAAAGGGAGACGCTGGAGCGCGTGATGAGCGCGCGGAATGCCGCGGCTTCGGCCACCACGGTGGAAGGCCGTATCGAAGGTGAAAACATGCTTCAAAGCACCCTCAAATCCCTGTTCGCTGTGGCGGAGGCGTATCCTGACCTGAAGGCCAACGTCAACTTTTTGGAGCTGCAGGGCGAGCTGCGCCGGATTGAGGACGAGATCGCCAATTCAAGGAAGTATTACAACGCGGTGGTCAAGACGTTCAACACCAAGCGCGAGGTGTTCCCGAGCAACATCGTCGCCTCTATGTTCCGCTTCGAAAAGAAGCCGTTGTTTGAAGTGGGCGCCGAGGCGGAGCGGGAGAGCGTCAGGGTTAAGTTTTGATTGCCTGCAAAGAGGCGGTGAACGGCGCATCTAATTCGGGTGCGCCGTTTTGTCCTGTGATGCAAGGCGCGGGAGGGGGGAGAGTCGCATGAAAAAGATTCTACTGGCAGTGCTGGCCGTGTTGGCGGTGCTGCTGTGCTTTCCGGGCGCGGCCAGCGCCGACGAAGCGTACGATATTACGGACTACGACGTGCACATCACGGTATCGGAGAACAACGTCATTGACGTGGTGGAGCGGCTGACGCTCAACTTCACGCAGCAAAGGCGTGGCTTTTACTATTACCTGCAGGACCGCGGCACGGCGACGCGTGAGTTTGAGGGACAGATTTATGAAACCAAGTACCGGACGCGCGTTTTTGACTTCAACGTATACGGTCATGAGTTTGAGCTGTCCCGCGAAACCAATGATTATACGAAAAACAGCTATCTGGTGGCCAAGATCGGCAGCGCGGACCGCTATGTGTTCGGCGAGCAGCAGTATGTGATCAGCTACAAGGCCAACCTGGGTGACAACGGGGTGGATGCCTTCGACGAGTTTTACCGGAATCTGATACTCTGTCATGCCGACGACACCATTGAGAACGCGAGCTTTATCATCGAGCTGCCCAAGGATTTTGACGAATCTGCCGTCGGCTTCTATCTGGGACGGTACGGCTCCGGTTCCTCAGAAGGCGTTGTCTGGGAGAAAGAGGGCAACACCATCAAAGGATACCTGACACGGCCGATGGCGGGCGGCGAGATACTGTCGGCCAGGATGCAGTTCCCCGACGGTTACTTTACCGGCGTCACGGATCCCGAGGCGGCGTGGCGGATTGCCATATACGTGGTGAGCGGTGCGTGCGTGCTGCTGGCGCTGCTGCTGTGGCTGGCATTCGGGCGGGACGAAGCCGTGTATCCCACGGTGGAGTTTTACGCGCCGGACGGCATGACGCCCGCGGAGGCCGGTTATATTATCGACGGCTGCGTGGACGACAAGGATGTGGTGTCGCTGATTCTTTACTGGGCGGACAAAGGGTATATCGACATCGTGCAGCGGGATAAAAACGACTTTGACCTTGTCAAGAAGCGCGAGCCGGAGAAGCTTAAAAGCTTTGAGCGCACGATGTTTGGCAAGCTTTTCGCCGGCGGCGACACGGTGTCGGTCAAATCGCTCAAATACAGCTTCTACACCACGATGGAAGCAACCAGAACGGGCGTGACCAATCATTTCGAAGGGTCTAAAGAGCGCCGGGTGTTCACCAAGGCGTCAAAAAAAGCGCGCGGCTGGATGGGCATTATCACGATGCTGCCGGTGGCGGTGACGCTGTTCCATAATGTTTACGATGAGGACGGCCTCATCTTTGCCGCCATTGTGGCGGTTATTGTGGCCTGGCTGATCAGCATGCCGGTGTTTATGCTGGTGCGGCTGCTGGAAAGATGGCGCTCCACCAAGACAGGCAAAAAGGTGGCGATGCTGATCGTATCCGTGCTGCTGCTGGCAACGGTGATGGCTCTTTATATCTTCCTGGTGCCGGCGATCTTCTCCACGGCCAGCCGCGACACCACGCTGGTGACGGCGGCCGCCACCGTTGTGCTGCTGCTGCTCACGGTCATCATGCGCAAACGCTCCGCGCAGGGCAGCCAGTGGTACGGCAAGCTTCTGGGCTTCCGGAACTTTATCGACAAAGCCGAGAAGGACAGGATATTAACGCTGGTGGAGGAAAACCCGTCTTACTTCTATAACGTGCTGCCCTATGCGTATGTGCTGGGCGTGACGGATAAATGGGCGAAGAATTTCGAGGGTATCGGTATCCAGTCGCCATCCTGGTACCACGGGTATTACGGATCATCGATGTTCAACACAATACTGTTTACCTCGCTGCTCACGCACAACCTGTCCGGGTTCCAAAATGCGATGAGCGCAAGGCCCCAGCAGCGATCAGGCGGCTTTGGCGGCGGCAGCAGCGGCGGCGGCAGCTTTGGCGGCGGCGGCGGTTTCAGCGGCGGCGGCTTTGGCGGCGGCGGCGCGGGCGGCAGCTGGTAAAAGAAGAACAGACAAACCTTTTGTGGGTGATGCCCCGTTTGTGCCTTGGGCGCGAGCGGGGTTTTTCATCCGCCTTACTGCTGCAAAGCCGGGCTATATATTTCTTGTGCCCGTTGCATGCATCATGTAAAATGAAATCAACACCCTATTCATAAACAGACAAACCGAATATGCTATTATTTAAGGAGGCACCATGGATCAGATACTCGAACAGGTCGTCAATGTTCAAATGCTGAATCAACTGCTGCTCACTTTACTGCTGATAATCCCCATTATTTTCATTTCGCGGACGGTGGTCGCGGGGACCAGATATTCCCCCATACTGATCATTGTCATCTTTGGGCTGGGCATGGGGTTTGCACTGATCAAAGGCAACGTCGCGACGCCGGGGCTTCCCGAATTCCCCGTCATCACGCTGCTGAGCAAAGTCACCATCACCGCGCTGATCGCCTCTTTTTTTGTGGGCGGGCAGGAGCTCAGGCGGATACTTGCGCGCCGGCCTCTGCAAAGCGACGATATGGTTGTGCCGTCTGATGAAGAGGTGATGCTGGGAACAAAGCGGACGCAATTCGTCTTCATCGTCAGGGCGTTTTTCATACTGATGGGCATAGAAGGCCTCAAACGATTGCTGCTGGGCGTTGCGCCGGAGGATCCGCTGGCAAAGTTTTATCCGATCATAGCGTATATCGGCATCGCGGGGGCCATCATACTGATCGACCACAAGGCGACTGTGAAGAACAAGCCGCGGTATATCCGCAAGGGCGCTCTGGAAATTGCGGCGATCGTCACTGTTCTGATCGTATCGGCACTGATTGCGCAATGGGTCAAACCGGTGATCGCTCTGCCGCAGATCTTTTTTGCCATGATAATATCGGCGGGCCTGGGCGCGGTGTTCTCCAACTGGAAATTCGGCCCCACAATGCGGTCGCTGCTGTTTGCCGGCATACCGGTTGTGTTAGCGGCCAACTTCATTGTCGGGGGCTCGCAGATACAGGAAGCCTTTGGCCTCACAGAAATGCGCTCGGTGATGGCTTTCGGTCTGTTCGGGCAGCTGTTTTGGATGTTCGGCGGGCTGACGCTGCTGATATGGCTTGGCAAGGCAAATCATGTGCGCAATCTGGCGCCCGGCATGGCAGGATCTCTGTCGCATTCCGGGCTGACCGGCGCGTGCACGGCGGGTGATTTGGGCGTGGATGCTGCGCTAAGAGCGCCGATTATGATCAACATTCCCTTTTTTGGCCACATCTTTGTGTTCTCCATTCTGGCAGCCAGCGCATCACGCGGTGAATTATACGCCGGCTGGGTGGCGCTG
Source organism: uncultured Christensenellaceae bacterium (assembly GCA_964576225.1). Classification (GTDB taxonomy): domain Bacteria; phylum Bacillota; class Clostridia; order Christensenellales; family SZUA-584; genus SZUA-584. The sequence continues at coordinate 298 of CAZNVX010000324.1, read as the reverse complement.
CTGGTGCTGGTGGGGATTGTGGTCACATGTCTGGCTCTACGCAATCTGAGGAAAAGCAGGGGCTCGGAGCCCATGGAAATAAAGGGCTTGATGCAGTTTTCTTTTGGGTTTCAGGTGGTGGCTGTTTTTGGCAGCTTCCTATTGCTGTGGCTGGGCGGCATGCCCATCAACGATTCGGCCATGGCAACCTCGTCGGCCATATCGCATTTTGGTTTGTTTGCCGCGGTGCAGGGGGGGATGTTCGGGCCGCAGGCAGCCGCAATGATACCCTTCATCTTTGCCATGCCTTTTCTTATTC
>CAZNVX010000323.1:1335-4010 GCA_964576225.1 uncultured Christensenellaceae bacterium | reverse complement strand
TCCGAAGAGCTGGCTTATCGGGTGGATGTTGAGGTGAAGCGGCTGCTGGACAACGCCTACAACAAGGCGCAGGATATACTCAAAAAAAATATGGAGCTGCTGCACAAAACGGCCGCGGTGCTGATTGAGCGTGAAAAGATAGACGGCGACGAGTTTGACACGCTGTGGAACGGCGGCGAGCTGCCTCCCCTTGAAAACGGCGGCGGTACGGCGGGTATCCCCGCTCAGGCGCCCGCGTAGTATTTAAGAATACGAATCATATAAAAGGGAAATGCGCGGCATTTCCCTTTTTGCGTGGACTGCTCCTTTTCCCGGATAGAAAGCTGAAAGCCTCTGCGGCTTTGCGCAAAGGCTTTCAGCAAAATATATTATTGGTGGTGGTGGTGCGAATCAAACGGGTTATCTTTGAACCCTTGACGGTATTATACAACAAAAGAATCGACTTGTCAAACATTTGTAACAACTTCGTAAAGAAAAATTTCTAATTGTAAATAATGCTTCATGTATGAAAGGAAGCCGCGGCTGCTGAAAACAGAAATTAACATTTCGGGCGAGCCGTGGTATAATGATTGTGAAATGAATATCAATGTAACATCACCCAGGGTGCTCAGAAGCCTGATGGAACAATATGGCGTTGCACCGCTCAAAAAGCTGGGGCAGAATTTTTTGGTGGACGGCAACATTGCGGACAAAATCGCCGAAGCGGCGGTGCCGGAAGGGGCGTGCGCGCTGGAGATCGGGCCGGGTTTTGGCGCGCTGACGCTGCGGCTGGCGGAGCGGGCGGACGCGGTGGCGGCTTATGAGATCGACGCCGGGCTGTCACGCGCGCTTGCGGCGCTGTTTGAGCACGAGCCGGGCGTTCACCTTTTTCACAAGGACTTTTTAAAAGCGGATATTGACATGGATCTGCCGGACATTTTTGGCGGCCGTGACGTTTATGTGGCCGCAAACCTGCCGTATTATATCACGTCGGCGTGCATCATGGCTTTGCTGACGTCTAAACTCAGCATTAGAATGATCACCGTGATGGTTCAAAAAGAGGTGGCCGACCGCATCTGTGCCCTGCCCGGCAGCAAGGACTACGGGGCCCTCAGCGCGCTGATCGGCTATTATGCGGAGCCGCGGCGGCTGTTCAACGTGTCTCCCGCCTGTTTCTACCCGAAACCGGAGGTGGATTCGGCTGTGGCGCAGCTTAAGGTTTTGACGCGCGACAAGGCGGATGCACAAGACTACGTGCGCACCGTGAAGGGGTTGTTCGCAATGCGGCGAAAGACGGTAAAGAGCAACCTAAGGCAGTCTTTCGGGCTGTCGGCGGAGCGGGCGCAGGACGTGCTGAAGAACGCCGGTATTGATGAAAACGCAAGAGCAGAGATGTTGGGCGTCAATGATTTTTTGACCATCAGCAAAGAGATACAAAAAAATAATCAAATTTATTCTATTTAAATAAAGGGAAAAAGGCATTTATGTAGAATAATCTAAAATGGGTGGGAATTTGGCTTATCTCGATTGCAAGTCGGGCGCACTCATCTTTCATTATTGTTGAAAAAATCTTGCAGCTCTTTTTGTGTGCAAGATGTGAATAGATACAAGCAACATTTCTAAGGAGGGTGTTTATGGCGACAAAGGAACGGTATAGCTGGAGTGAGATCAGAAAGGGCAGTCCGTACATTTCCAGCATCAAAACGACGGTCGAAACGGCGTTTTACGGCAACAATGTGTACCCTGTGGAGTCGCTCAAGGAGGCCTATAAGCTGGCCATGGATTCCCCCGGTACGATCGTGACGGGTGTTCCGGTGTATGAGCCCGAGAAGATCGGCCTGTCGGCGGATTCCAAGGTGCTGATGTTCAACGACGGCAACGTGGGGGGGCGCGCCGCCGCCGCCAGAAGGATCATGGGCGAACCCGGTATCAGCGAAAGCGAGTATACCGCCAAGATACGTGAAGCCATCTACCAAATGCGCAACCGCACGTTGTATCACGCGCAGGCGTATATCGGCCTGGACGAGGGCTTCATGGTTAAAGCACACCTTCTTATTCCCGAGGGCGAAGAAAATGTGATGTACTCATGGCTGCTCAACTTCCAGTATCTGAACGAGTACTACTACAATATGTACAAAAACTCCAGGGTGCTGGAGAACGAGCCGGACATCTATATCTTATCGGATCCGCAGTGGACGCACCCGGATCATCCGATGGGTCTGGCGTTCTTTGACCCGAAGAGCAACTGCGCCGCGATACTGGGCATGCGCTATTTCGGCGAACACAAGAAAGGCACGCTGACGCTGGCCTGGGGCATTGCGAACCGGCACGGGTATGCGTCCTGCCACGCCGGCCAGAAGCGCTACAACTTAAAGGACGGCCGCAAGTTTGTGATGGGCGTGTTTGGCCTGTCCGGCAGCGGCAAATCGACGATCACCCATTCCCAGCACGACGGCAAGTACGACATCACGGTGCTGCATGACGACGCGTTCATCATCTCCACCGAGGACAAAAGCTCGATCGCGCTGGAGCCCGCATACTTTGACAAGACGCAGGATTATCCGACGGATGACCCGAACAACAAATTCCTGCTGACAATCCAGAACAACGGCGCGACGCTGGACGAGGACGGCAACGTGGTGCTGGTGCTTGAGGACATTCGCAACGGCAACGGCCGTGCGATGAAATCACGCCTG
>CAZNVX010000323.1:0-1325 GCA_964576225.1 uncultured Christensenellaceae bacterium | reverse complement strand
GACGCGATTATCTGGCTGATGAAGGACCCGACGCTGCCGCCGGTATTGAAAGTGGAAGACCCGGTGCTGGCTGCCGCCATGGGCGCCACGCTGGCCACCAAACGGACGAGCGCCGAGCGTCTGGCGCCGGGCGTGGACCCCGACGCGCTGGTGGTGGAGCCGTACGCCAACCCGTTCAGGACGTATCCGCTGGCTGACGACTACAGCAAATTTAAAGAGCTGTTTGACAAGCTGGGCGTGGCGTGTTACATATTCAACACCGGACACTTTATGGACAAAAAGGTGACGGTGAAGGCGACGCTGGGCAGCCTGGAGGCCATCATTGAAGGCTCGGCGCAGTTCAAGAGCATCGGTCTTGAGGGGCTCTCCCTGCTGCCGGTGGAAGGCTATGAGATGGACTTCTCTGACGCGGCATACAAGGCGCAGTTTATTGCGCGCATCAAGGACAGGATCAACTTCTTTGAGGGCAACAAGACGACGCGCGGCGGATTTGACGCGCTGCCGGAAGAAGCGACCGAATCCATGCTGAAGGTTGTGGAACAGGCAGAGACGCTGTAATAACGCAAAAACTCGCAACAAAAGATACACAGCACGAGGAGCGGGGAGACCCGCTCTTTGTGTTTTCAAAACAGGTCGTCTCCGACGGTTCAACTCCAAAAACCTTCAAGACCAAGCGACCGTCCGGTTTTAGTTTCGAAATATTATACAAGCGGAACGGCTTTCCCGTTGATTGTTGCCCTCCCTCAGGCGCCCGCGGCGCCAGCTCCCTCTTCTGAGGGGCCGAAAGAAGGCATGCGCGTGGGGCGTGGGCTGCGCGGGCGGAGTACGACTTGCCTGCGAATCCACATTATTTCAGTTCCAGGTAATATGCCGCTATTAAAATGCGAGCGCGGATTTGTGCGTGGCTGTCGAATAATCGAAAACCTGAAGAGTGATCCTGATGTAAGGGCGGTCCATCAAACCAAAAAACGGGGAAATACCGAATGGCATTTCCCGCATCTTTTGCTGCTTTTCTTAAAGAAAAGCATAGCAACCCCAAAAAGGTATTGCGTAGCTATGAGGCGATCGGCTTCTTTTTTATCGCATGCCGGATCAGCCGGACGCCGTCGTCTGCCAGCATCACGGCAAGCGCGATGAGCAGCAGCGCCCAGAAGCCGCCGGACACGCTTGCCATGGCGATGGCAATCACCAGCGTCAGCAGATTGGCGAACACGCTGGCGAGCCCCAATGTGATGATGTTGAAGGGCAGCGCGATCAGCACCAGCAGCGGACGCAGCAGCGTGTTGACAGCAGCCAGCGCAAGAGCCGCCCACAGCAGCGTGATT
>CAZNVX010000322.1:0-4061 GCA_964576225.1 uncultured Christensenellaceae bacterium | reverse complement strand
GCACAATTACTATTATTGCTTATGACGTCAATGGTCAATCTGCATCGACAACCATTAGTATTAATGTGACACGATAATTCATAGTTATGATAAGGCGACTGCTTATAACCATGCCGTCGAATGTAAAGGTATCATCACTAAGGAGAGCTAGAATGAAAATAAGAAAATCATAATAATTGCTATAGTTTTCAAGCAAAATAACTATTCACTTGACTTATCTGAAATACGGATTATCTGCGGGCAGATGTTGCCAAGGTTTGGCATTCCACCGGCAAATACCGTCGGACCATTTATACTCATCAAATCACAATTGGTTTCCTATAAACTGTCGGAATCGATGGTGTTTTCATTGGACGCTTATTCTCCTCTGAAAGCTCTTGCTGCGTTTACCATGGCAAGATACCCTTCCGTCGGCACGTAATCAGGGATGGAGTTACCGGACCCAAGCGCGAAACCGCCATTGCCTTTGCAATAGCTCATGACATCGCGTACGATTTCGGTGATTTCCTGCTCGGTTTTGCTACAAAGGTGATCCATATCCACGCCGCCGAAATTGCCGATTCTGTCGCCATATCTGTCAACCCATTCGCTGAAGAGTGCAATATCGTCCTCGTTGGAGTGCTTGGCGTCTATTTTTGCGATATCAATGATATCGTCCATAACCGAAAAATTTTTGCCGCATGAATGGTACAGGAAGGGTTTGCCGTAAGAGTGGATCACGGAAACGATACGCTGATACTGCGGTATGATATTTGTTTTGATGTCTTCGGGCGACAGAAGCGTGGAGCTTTTGAAGCCAAGGTCATCACCAAAACGGGATACGGCATACAAATCGCCAAATCGCCGCAGAAACTCGTCCCAAATGCGCCTCATCATGTTGCCGACAGTGTCGAACAGATCCTGATACAGATCGGCGTCGTCGATGGATATCAAGCAAAGCTGTTCATAACCGACTACGTCCTGTACGAGCTCAAAGACGCCGTTGCCCGGGCCACCCACTGCTTTCATACCTGGGGGGAGACATGCACCCATGATCTCGTAATTTTTTGCGTACCTTTCAAAGAAAAACTGTGGTATCTGTTCCCAGGGATAGCTGTTAAAGTCCTCCCGGTTTTAATTGCTCCGGGCGCATGCCCGCCGAGCGCACCGCTCCCTGGCATTGCGGGGCCGATGCAACATTCGTAGCTGACCGTATCATATCCCATCTCGCGGAAAAAGCGGCAGTAATGTGTAAAGTACTCCCTTTTATCCGTATCATTACCGTTAATAAGGCCGGCAAATTCTTTGTTGAGGATTTTCTCCATGACTTCGGGCGCAATAATATGCTCATAGAGCGGGGGCCGTGCGACTTCGATGTTTCTACATGCGTCAATCAGATTTTTATAGTTCGGGGTAAACGTATTCATAAAGCCTCCTGTTTTTCACGGCAAGCCTGCCGGATTCTTATTCTGTGTTAACTGGGGTGAGCTATTTCGTCCAAATCAAATTATTCAGATCGAATGTGAAGCCGCATTTGCCCATATCAAAACATTACGTGCCGGTTCGTCCAGCGTTTTTGGGTATATCTCTTCCAAACCGTCAGGCCGCTGATCGCGTCGTATGTTGAGCTCAGAATGATTCCGAATTCGTCGTTGCCCATATCCGCCATAGGAAGCACGGAGAGCCGAGACGGCTGATGGCGAAGCCAGTGTTGGCCACCCGTCCGCCTGCGCTGAAACAGCCCCGCTATATTAATCTTCCGGGGATAAAAACTTCTTCAATCCTCTTCACTTGTGTATATGTAAACCTGGGTGACATATCGAGACAAATATGCCCTGCGGGGACAACATCAAACTTATTCATATCCATATCCTTTGTAATAAAGTCCTTGCAAAAATCAAATACTTTATTTAAGATATTGATAAAGTATTCTACATGAAAGTTAATATTCCTTTGATAGATTTGATTTTTTTCGAGCGGAATAATTTTCGCTTTGCCGTGGTGATGCGATCATGTGCACCAGTATCGCGCCTTATATACAATGATCCATATAGCACTAAATGAGACCTGTGTTTGCAGAATGCACATTAGGATGCAAGATATGAATTGAGTAAGGGGAAGACATGGAATTATTGTGCGAGCTGAAAAGAGACGGCGAGTGGATTAAAATCCATGAAGACGGCGGCATGGTGACGGGGGAGTTTGAAATGGACGGAAAGCGGATCAATCCATTTTACTCCCATCCGTGGCCGGAAAATACTGATAGCGGCCTGCTTGGTTTTTTAAAAGGTGACTTTTTCTGCGTGCCCTTTGGCGTACAGCCGGAGCCGGAGATTCCCGGATATATCGCTGAGCAGGATAATTCAGAAAATGAGTATGCGCATGGGTACTCCTCCAACGGCAAGTGGGCGCTACATCAGTGCACGGAGGATTCGGCGCAGGTATATATTGATTATCCGGATTCGGTTATCAGCCGCGTGGAGCGTGAAGTCGGGTTTATGGACGGACGTAAAGGTATATCGTTCAAAAACCGTGTAAATGTACGGGAAAATACAAGATTGCCCATTGGTGCGCACCCTATATTTCGATTGCCGGATTCGCCCGGCATGGCAAAGCTGATTGTACCAAAAACGCATATGATTTGCACATATCCGGTCAAGACAGACGAAACATCAATACTCAAGATAAACGAAACATGCACCGACATCAGCAACATGCCGCTGGCTGAAGGCGGAACGATCGACCTGTCGCGACTGCCGCTGGCACAGAATACGGAAGAAGTGGTGATTATGGCCGGAGTGGCAGAAGGTAAAGTCTCTATTGAAAACCATGCGGAAGGCTATCGCGCCGTGCTTGAATTTGACCATACCATAATACCGAATTTCCTGCTATGGTTCAGCAACCGGGGGAGACGGTTTGAACCTTGGAACGGACGCAATCTTTGTCTTGGTATAGAGCCGGTCGCTTCCGCGTTCGATTTTGGTACGGCGATCAGCTGCAGTGAAAACGAGCTTTCCAGGCAGGGTGTCCCGACTTGTGTATCCATGGTGAAAGATGTTCCATTTGCTTTCGATTATCAAATATATATCGAAAACATTTAGGCGGTAATAATGCAAGATTCATTTTCCTCAGATAAAGCACACAGACTTTTTTTGAAAAAAAGAAGGAATATTTAAAGCTTTGTAGAATACTTAGTTAAAATCTTAAACAAACTAAAATCATTAGCTGAACTTACTGATGCATTTTGATAACGGCTTACTTTTAGGTTCGAGTCGAAACGGAGGTTTCAATGAAGACAATGACAGGGCTTGAGCGATGCATGACAGTTCTGGAAGGCGGCATAGCAGACAGGGTGCCGGTCGTTCCGCAGGCTTTTTTATTCTCAGCCAAAGCAGCAGGGTACAAAATCGGTCAGATTTGCAAAGATGCCGCAAAGCTTGCGAAATCGCATGTAATTTGTCAGGATAAATTCGGTTACGACGGCTGCATCATAGACGTGGACGACGCAACGCTGGCCGAGGCGTGTGGTGCGAAGTGCATCTATCGGGATGAAGAAGTTGTGGCTACGGATGAGCACCACCCTCTGCTCGACAGTATTACAGGATATAAGGATTTGAAATTGCCCGATCCGCTTAAGGACGGGAGACTGCCTGTGTGGCTGGAGACAACTGAGCGGCTCGTAAGTGAAATCGGCGGTCACGTGTTTATCATGGGCCGGGCAGATCAGGGGCCGTTCGACCTTGCGTGTCTGCTGCGTGGTACACAGAATTTCATGATGGATCTGATCACGGAAGATCCCGAAGACATTTTGGGGCTTCTGGAATGGTGCAAGGAGGCGCATATCCGGTTTGCCAAAGCGCAGATTGATGCCGGTGCACATATCACATCAATGGGCGATTCATATGCAGGGCCGAACCTGGTCTCGCCGGAAACGTACGTGAAGTTTGCACTTCAGAATGAGATCGATGTGGTGAACGCGGTGCAGTTGTACGGCGGACGCTATTCGGTACATATCTGCGGCAACACAACCAAAATACTAAAAGAAATGGCTAAGACAAATGCGGACGTCATAGAGGTGGACT
>CAZNVX010000321.1:0-4069 GCA_964576225.1 uncultured Christensenellaceae bacterium | reverse complement strand
GAATACCTTCAGGCGCATTCGCCGATCAGCTTTGATGATTTCTTTGAAGGGTTTTGCACATTGATGATGCAGGGAACACAATTCAGTCTGCAAAACCCGCTCTACAGCAGATTGCTGTACAAGGCCTTTGAGGGCCCGCTTGTGGATGAAAGCATTGCCCGCCTTAAGGAATTAAACAGAGAGTATATGACCCGTCTTGTCAGTGAGGCGATGGAAAAAAGCGAAATCAGAAACGATGCAGCAACCGATGTGATGGTGTTCTTTCTCAATGCGCTGACCACTGAGTTTGCGCAATTCGTCGCAGAAAAGGCGGGAATCTCGTGGGATCAAGTCTACCGCAATCAAAAGGCTTTAAGTCAGCTCGATATACCTGCCGCAATCAGGGATCTTATGAAGCTTGTCAAACACGGGCTCGCTCCCGTAAAGAATCATTGAAAGGCGGATACACAATGCACGCATTATCAGACAGGTACAGTGTCGCAATGACTGCCCTGCTGCTCAAAGAACGCTGGTTCAACAGCAGTGTTGAGAGCCCTGGATTCCAGCAGCAGCTCGACAGCTTAACCGTAGCGCTGCCCGCATTTGAAAAAGAAGGTTTTTATGAAGCAGAGGCGCATTCAGCTGCCGGCAAGCTTGATCCTGCGTTCCATGTGGCCAAGTGGCTGGGGCCAAAACACCCCACGATCATCTATCACCACGGAAACAACGAAAATCCTTTTCATTACGGCGCAGCAAGCAAGAATACATTTAAATCGGTACTCTATGCCCGAAAGAACAAAATTAACGCCAACCTGATATCCCTGCGCGCGGCTTTTCACAACGACGGCATGAAAAAGTACATGGAGAGAATGGCGCGGCTTGACAATTTTACCGCGATGCTGTCAGCCTCGGTAAAGCTGATTGAAGAACTGACAGCACATCTGAAACGCAATGGTTGCAAAAAGGTTATTGTGACTGGCCTCAGCCTTGGCGGGTGGGTCGTCAATCTGCACAGAAGCTTTTATAACAGCGCACATGTGTATATCCCCATTTTTGCCGGTGCGGCGCTGGATGAGCTCTTTGTTTCGTCTTGCTACAAAAGGCTTGCGGGAGACGCTGTCAGACAGAATCCGGGCGCCATCAAACAAGCGCTGAACTTTACCCATGAGTTTGCGCAGATTAAGGACAATAATGTGTTTCCGCTGATGGCGCGTTTCGACCAGATCATTGAATATGATGTGCAAAAGCAGTGCTATGACGAAAAAATTGTGACAGTCATTGACAAGGGGCATATCACAGGTGCGCTTGCTTCTGATAAACTGCGCGCCCACATACTCGCTCAGCTTGGCTGACGCACCAGAGTCATTGAGACAACAGCTTTATTGCGCTGATGGCTTTCGTCACAATGAGGGCTGTTCTCTATTCCCATATCATTAATAATCTTCACTAATGATAATTTTCTGTTAAGATACAATTGCAGGTCAACAGCCCTGCTCCCGCACCCCTTCTCCTTCATCCAGCAGATCCCTCATTTTCAAAGCCGTATCAGTTGCTGCAAGGGGGACATGCACGAACAGCTTAAAGCCCGAATTGTCAGACACATCAAAGCAACTGCTTGCAAAATCTAAAACGCCTGCCGCAGGATGCTTAAGCTGTTTATAAACCCCGCTGTCGTCTGTAATGTCATGCAAAGACCACCATAACCTAAACTCCGGGCTCCTTGCATTTAAATCGCTGATAAGCTCAATGAACCATGTGTCTTCAATGTACTTCCCGCATGTTGAACGAAACCGCCCCACCAAACTCTTGGCATGCGGCTCCCAGTCAACATACAGCTCTTTATAATAATCATCTGTGAACATCCCCCACACTATATTGCGCTGGCGATCACTCATTTTATTAAAATCCCCAAACACCAGACAGGCCGCTTGGTTCCAGGCGATAATGTTCCATCTTTGATCCGCTATAAAAGACGGGCAAACAACCAGGTTATCCAAAACATGCTGCAGTATGGGGCTTAGGTCCGGTTTGTATTCGGGTATCTCTGACGGAAGCGGCTGGTTTGCCAGACGGTAAAGATATGTGCGCTCCTGGCCGCTCAGCAATAAAACTCTGGAAAGGCTGTCTATGACCTGGGCAGATACGTGAATATTCCGCCCTTGTTCCAGCCACGTATACCAGGTCAGCCCAATTCCCGCCAATTGCGAGACTTCCTCTCTTCTCAGCCCGGGGGTGCGCCGCCGCGATGCCGATGAAAGCCCTGCCTGTGCTGGTGAGATCTTGGCTCTTCGCGTTTTCAGAAAATGAGCCAATTCTTGCAAACGAAACTCCTCATTATTCACGCTGTTCACCCTAAGATGGTATTTTTTATACCATTATAATTTCACTACTGTTTGCATTATAAGTGAAGCATTATAGTAAATCCATAAAAAGTTTTTGACCAATATGGAGGATAACAAAATGAAGTATTTATGGACAACGATCAACGTAGAAGACATGGACGGCTCTATCGATTTTTATTCCGACGTGGCAGGGCTCAAAGTCCTAAAACGCTTTCAGGCAGCACCCGGCATTGAAATCGCTTTTATGGGAAACGGCACCGACAACGAAACGTTGATTGAATTGCTGGCGGACAGCAGCAATGGAACGATAGATTTCAGCGAATTCATATCCATTGGTTTTTCTGTCGATTCTGTTGACACGATGCTGGAAACCATAAAAAGCAAAAACATTTCCGTACACAGCGGTCCGTTTGAAACGCCAGGCTTTAAATTTTTCTGCATCAAAGATCCCGATGGTCTTCAGGTCCAGTTTTTTCAGCATAAATAGCGGACGCAAACTCGTTCATCAGACAAGTGGGTGTCGCAAAAGCACCATTACCCAATAGGAATTGAGAAAGGATAAGTTATGGAAAATCTGCGCGTTGATATCAAGTTAATCGGTCAAAAGGTTCAGTTTGAAGCGGTTTCCCAAACAAACCCGAATCGCCCGGTGGCGCTGGATTACGTGCCTCCCATAGGCGACGGTCAGGGCTTTGCAGGCCTTGAGCTGCTTCTGATCAGCTTCTGCGGATGCGTGAGCACGGCGGTTGTCGCGCTGCTAAGAAAAGCGGGAAAGCGTATCGTCTCATATGAATGCAGCGCCGTCGGCATCCGTCAGGAAAGCCCGCTGCTGCTCAAGAAAATATTGTTTGAAGTCCGCGTCCGGTCAGATAACACAGAAACAGCGGATATGGACAGCGTTTTGGGTATGGCAGCCGCCATCTCTCCGGTATGGCTGGCGATAAAAAACAATGTGGACGTTGAGACGGCGTATGAGATTCTCCCGGATTCGGGGGAATGAACGAATCAGCATTCTGTTAGAGGTAATCAGCATGAGAAATCTGATAAGAAACAATCAACTTGCCTCTTTTTTTATCATAGCTTTTGTATGGTCATGGGGTTGGTGGGGAGGGCTCATTTTTTCAACGTCCTCAGATGCTTTCATGAGCGGTAGCTTACCGCCTTCTTTCTTTGTGTTTGCTTTGATCGGCGGGTTTGGCCCGAGCGTTTCCGGCATAATCACATCGATGATAACGGGAGGCAAAAAAGAGGCAGGGTCTATGCTTTGTGGCATCAAGAAGGCCCGTTTCCGGATGGGCTGGTGGGGTGCAGCCTTGCTCACTGTTCCGCTCCTAACGCTCGTGCAGACGGGGCTGCATGCGATAACCGGAAGAGTTGTGTCATACAATGTGCCGGGCATCATGATGATCATGGGGTTTATCTGGCCCGCTTTCTCCAGCCTGGGAGAAGAATTCGGCTGGAGGGGATATGCGCTTCCGAGGATGCAGCAACGTTACGGCCCGCTGTCCGCCAGCCTGTTGCTGGGCCTGATCTGGGGCATGTGGCATTTGCCATCCGACTATATCGCGTACAGTTCATATGGCTGGCTGTTTATCCCGATGTTCGTGCTATTAGGGCCGCTGACCATGACTGCCCACAGCATCATCATGACTTTTATCTATAACAACACTAAGGGAAGACTTGGGCCTATGGTGCTTTACCATTATACGGTGACCATGGCCGGCATCCTCACGCCTGCCTTCTCCTTT
>CAZNVX010000320.1:0-4079 GCA_964576225.1 uncultured Christensenellaceae bacterium | reverse complement strand
TCTCTCATGTAACATGTCAAAGGGCACGTTAAAATCACCCATGCCGTAAAAAGGTGTTCCCACCAAGCCTACGCGCGATTGGCAAAAAGATGACGCCATCTGTATGCCTCTGCAATAGCGGGCTACCCGGCCAATCACATCCGAATGGTTATAATGTCCGGCAAAAATCTCAAAACGCTTTTTCCGGCGCCTGAGCAGGTTACACATGTCCTGCACGCCATGGATACCATGGTTATACAGAATATCCTCCGCGTCCACAGAAGGGTCAAAAGCATAATTCTCTGTGGTATCAAGCACCAAAAGGGGCAGCTTCGTTTCCGCCAGCGCATCAATGCATTCAAGCGACGGAGAATAGGCCAAATGCAGCGTCACAATCGCGCACACCCCATCCTTCTCAAATGTGCTGACAGCTTCGCTAATCTCTTTTCTCAATCTGCAGATGGGCGCGCATTCAATTTCCAGCCCGTGGCTTATGAATTGTTTGATTATCTTGTCACGAAAGCTTTCGATTCTTGCGCGCATAAAAGCGCACGTCTCATCATAGAGCTCCAGATACAGCGGAAGTAGTCCGATTTTTTTCATCAGGCAGCCTTTCTACGTTATGCTATGCCGGAGTTATGAAACCTCCGGCATAGCATAATATAAGTTAATAATGCTGTAATATCGGCATGGTCTGTCAGTTCTTGGCTGTCACTTCATACGTATATTTGGCCTCAAACTGTTCAGCATTCTGCTTGGTAATGACGATCGAACCGGAGTCCACTGTCGGCGGCAAAGGATTCACGCCACCGCCAAGGTAATCGTTGATAACCTTGAGCTTGCCGTTCACATACTCGTTGAGCCATTTGAGGGCTATATAGCCTTCCACATAGGAGTTTTGCGCATAGGACGCCGCCAGCTCTCCGTTTTTTATCAGTTCCAGCGTTGCAGCATCGCGGTCACGGCCGATTATCTGGATCTTCCCGGTCATACCCGCTTCGCGAACAGCCGTTGTGGCCCCAACCGCGGTATATGCCTGCTGCCCGATGATGCCGATAACATCCGCATTGGCCTGAAGCGCGGCGCCAATGTTGGTGGCGGCGACGTTGGCATCAGCTGTGTCGTCCACTTCCACGATTTTAACACCGGGAGCAAGCTCCGCGAGCGCGTCCTTGGCGCCTCTGAGGTTTTCCAGCGCGGAGGGCTGACCGGCGCTTATCGCAGTGGAGATCAAAACCGTGCCGGACTGGCCTTCAATCAGCTTCGCCATGTTTGCTCCCATGTCATAACCGGCGTTGTACGGGTTGCAGCCAAGGAACGAAAGACGATCCGAGGGTATATCTGTGTTGACACAGATAACAGGAACGCCCGCGGCAATCGCGTTGTTAATCGCAGCCGCTGTTTCCACCGCCTGTCCATGAAGAACGATACCCGTCACTTTGTTGGCCACTGCTTGGTCAATAGCCTGCGAAATCTGATCCGGCACAAACTCCTGGGGACCGGCGTAATACCAGGTCGCGCCGATTTCATTGGCTGCATCGCTCACGCCGGCTTTAAGCGCGTCAAAGAATTCCAGCTGGAATAATGACCCTATGACGCAATAAACCTCGCCTTCACCAGGCAGCGCTGCATTTGATTCAACATTTGCGGCCGGAGCCTGCGCCGCCTGAGGGGCTCCGCAAGCAGAGAGCAGTAAGCTGAGCGTCAGCATGATCACCACAACGATCGAGACTCTTTTCATGATTGGTTACTCCTTTTATTTAATATTACTTCCCTTCCAGGGATGCAAATCAATGTATACCGGATGCGAGCTGCATAATACGCTCTTCTGTCAGGTTCGCGTTGTTGTCAAGCATATCCATGAGCCGGCCTTCGTACATCACCATAACGCGGTCACAGGATGCCAGTATTTCAGGCAGCTCGGACGAGACGATGATGACCGATTTGCCTTTTGATACGATCCCCCGAAGCAATGAGTGAATCTCCGCTTTTGCGCCCACATCAACGCCGCGGGTTGGCTCGTCGATCAGCAGTATTTCAGGATCATTCGCCAGCCACATCGACAGCAGCACCTTTTGCTGGTTGCCACCCGACAGGTTCATGGTCTTCTGCTTGAGACCCGCGCATTTGATACGCATGGCTTTCACATAATGCTCCGCGTTTTCGGCTATACGCTTATAACGGATTATTCCTTTTTCCTCATATCGGCGTTGTGAGGCAGCGGCAATATTGGTCTTCACATCAAGCCCCAAAAACAAACCCAGCAGTTTTCTTTCTTTGGTGATATACGCCATGCCGTGCCGCTTCGCCACAGCCGGGTTCTTAATATCTGTCGGCCTTCCTTTTACAACGATCCTCCCGTTTGTGCGCTCCCTCCAGCCAAACAGCGTCTCGAGGACCTCGGTTCTTCCCGAGCCCTCCAATCCCGCGATGCCCAGAATTTCGCCGCGGCGCAGCTGAAAACTGACATCCTGCAGTTGTTTGCCCGAGCCGAGTGATTCCACCTCCAGCACCACCTCGCCCGGGGCGGCATCGCCTGTGCGATAATCAAATTCCACGTCACGCCCCACCATATAACGAACCAGCATATTCTTTGTTGTATTTTCATCCCGCGGGAAGGTGATGACATGAACGCCATCCTTGAGCACCGTGATGGTGTCGGCCAGCTCAAGCACTTCGTCCAGCCGGTGCGAAATATAGATGATTGTGATCCCCTGCTTTTTCATGCGTTCAATCAGCTCATAAAGCTTTTTGACCTCGACCTCGGTCAGCGCTGACGTTGGCTCATCCAGAATAACAATTTTTGCATTTTCATTAATCAGGCGGGCAATTTCCACCATCTGCTGTGAGCCAAGGCTGATGTCTTTCATGATGCTGCGCTCGCTGATATACGACAGGCCGCACAGATTCAGTGCCTCGCGTGCTTTTTTATGCAGGTTTTTATAGTTAATGACACCGTTCTTTCTCGGCAGGTTGTTGCAAAAAAGATTGCTGGCCACGTCCAGGTGCACAAAATTGCTCAGCTCCTGATACACCACGCCGATGCCCGCTTTTTTGGCGTCTTCCGGACTGCGGAAATGTATCTGTTTATCAAACATATAGACAGATCCTTCATCGGTGGCGTTGACGCCTGCCAATATTTTTATCAGCGTAGATTTTCCCGCGCCATTTTCACCAACGATGCAGTGCACCTGACCGACAGCGATTTCAAACGTCACATCATTGAGCGCTTTCACCCCGGGAAACATCTTCCCGACATGTTCAAACCGAATGGCTGTTATGCTCATCGCTCTATCCTCCTTGAGCCGCCGCTTACTTTCCGCGCATTTTTTTCTCTTTGTTATACTGATCAAGCGCCACAGCCAGCACCAGAATTGTGCCCGTTATGACCCTGGTGTAGCTGGGATTCAGGTACAGCAATACGATGGCGTTGTTGACGATTTGCATCATAATCACGCCCATCACGGCGCCGACAAGCGTCCCTTCGCCGCCATTCATGGATATACCCCCCACCAACAACCCCACAACGTTTCTGAACTCAAGGCCTTCGCCGGCGTTTTGTGATGCGCTGCCCAGCCGCGCTGCCAGCACGAGGCCGGCAAAAGCGGCAACCACGCCTGTAATGGTGTATGACACATAGTTGAATTTTTCTATATTAATACCGGCAAGACGCGCGGATGTTTTGTTTGATCCAATATAGTAGGCATTATGGAAAAAGCTGATATATTTAATGGCGAGTATGCCCACGATCACGATAACGACCATGTATATAATGGTGATTGGAATCCCTAACGGCTCCACGCGCCCGAATTCCGTAAAGCTGGCGGGCAGGTTCGCCACCGTACCGCCGATAACAACCAACGCTATCCCGCGATACGCCATCCATGTGCCCAGCGTTGCGACCAGCGGCGTCACTTTAAGCTTGTTTATGATCACCGCATTGAGCAATCCCAAAAAACCGCCCAATAACAGCCCCACAATGATGCCCACAATAGCAGAGGCGCCGGCGTTCATCACAAGACCCGCCACCGCGCTTGTCAGACAGAGTGCGGAACCCACGGAAAAATCAATATTGCCGGCGATCAGCGATATGGCCATCG
>CAZNVX010000319.1:0-4131 GCA_964576225.1 uncultured Christensenellaceae bacterium | reverse complement strand
GGGTTGGTTGTATAGGTTCAATCATTGGTTCTTGTTCAATTTCCTGGGGGCTTGGTGTTAATGTTGGTGATTGCTCGATTGGCTCTACTATAGGTAGCTTATTTTCATCAGACGATAACAGATCGTTATTTATCTCATTCTTACCACAGCCAAATAGTGAAAAAATAACAGTAAGCGTTGTAAGAATTAAAAGCATTCTCTTCATAATCTAACCTCACATGATTCTTTCTGATGTTGATTAATTTATCTTACAGTCAAACCAGATCATTTAACGCCAGCACACATTCTTTGAAACTCTCTATATGCTGATGCTTCGTAAGAACCTTACCTAATTTGTAAGTATTCAAATACTTCTTGATTCCAATGATGTCTTGACGTGGTGGGATTTTTACCTACTTGTTTGAGAATTTAGTAATTTCTGCTTCAGTAAATATTTTAGGCATAGCGCCAAAGATTTTCGAGAAATCCCTATTGGAATATACGGAGAATATTGACGCCTGTTTATTACCTCTCACACAATAATAGGTGAATGATCCCTTCTCTTTTCCAGAACCAAAACCAACCCCGCCAGATGCATGCTATCCAGTTAATGTCAATATTTCAACCAGCATATCATACGCTTCTCGGTTGAACTTCACTTCTGCATCTTCAAGCAACGACTCTTTATCCCACATTCTACGGCTTGCAGACACCTTTTGTGAGGGAGGGCGGTAATCACCATCCACCTTAGGCAGAAGTACCTCGACATCGCCTGGTTGAAAGTTTTCTTCCTTTCCAGATCTTTGCTGAGGCTCTGTTAGTGTTATGGCACCTGGAGATAAAAAGTGTCGCCCCAGAAAGGCTCATAAACAAATATCAAATTTGCATCTGATTGTTTGACAATAAATGGTAATAAACCACTGACCTCTGAACCACCATAGAAGTCTTCACTGCCAAGCAATCCAGATACGCCTGCCACAAACCATTCAGCATCATATTGAACACCAGCATCGCCAATCATCTTGAAGTTAAATTGACTGATAGAGCATTTATCATCAGAAGATTTTAGACACTCGATGCGCAACTCAACAAGGATATATTCCTCTCCCTCCTCGGGTTCAGTGTTGAACATATTGCCTGTTTTTATTATGTCATCTGCAGGACGAGTTGACCCTAAAATAACAAACGACATATCATCGGCAATAATCTCCGACCCAACTGGTGCAGGGTTACTTCTCGCTGTTCCCGGTTTCTTCGTTGGCTCAACTACAACTTCCTCAGTAGCAACTTCTTCTTCGGTAACTTCTTTATTTATTTCAGCTTCAATTTCTTCAGCTACAATAGGTTCATCAATATCACCCGTTACGGATTCTTCAGGTTCAACCACCACAACACCATCCGAAGAAGAGCCACATGCCAACGCAGAAATTATAAGAACAACCACCATAATTAAGAATCTTTTAGAAATATTCACGATATTCCTCCCATCACTACGGAACTATTTATTAGTATATCATAATGTGTTCACTTAAATTAAGTATTAAGTGCTCCTTTTTTGGGTTTCTATCAACCAAAGGACATATTAGGTGGCTTATCAACATCAATGGTCAGTAAATGCATTACTCATTATTGGGAGAGTAGGTTTGTACGCTTTTGTACCTATTGGTTGACGGCTATGAAGGCTATTCGCTGTACTGAAGAAGAGGAGACTATCCCTACACATCTTTACCCACCACCTGATGAATTTGATGATTGTATTGAAAATGCCAGGCAGACCTAGGCAAAGCTGCAGGAGGTCCAGCCGCAAAGGCTGCAGATCATCTGCGTGATGGCGTTGATGGCGAAAGATTGCGTATAATTATATCTGACCATTTAATGAATGTTTGTAACTCCGTTTTATGCAATGTTGATATTACACTTTGATCTGGAAACAGAGTATTTTCCGATAACGGAAACACAAAGCTCATTGATATTACGGAATGAGGTAAAGCAGAATCAGCATTTTATTTTCGTATTCGAGCTTCAATAATCTTCTCAATGACCTGTTTTCTTTGTTCCAGATCATTATTCCCAAGTTCTGCATAGCTTAAGAATTGACGCAGTTCATTAATTGAATTGAAATGATGCGATAATTTAACAAAATGATAAATGATCTGATCAACCAAGTTTTTCAAGAGAAAATAAATGGGATCAATATCGTCGGGAATAACGCCTGAATGGACCAATAAGTTTCGTTGATCAGTAACTATTTCGATAACATCTTTTTGTATTTGATTAGGATTAATTAGTGTTTTTGTTCTTGACTTTATTAGATGATTCTTTATATCTTTTTCGCCTAAGCTCACTGAATATTCCAGCACCCGCCACATTGCCAGATAAGCGATTTCGGCATTAGACATATCCAACGCTTTCTGATATTGCTTTAGAATTGATATCAGATAACTGTTTAAATCATTATTGTTCTTTAGATTTGAGTAGATAGACATTAGATACTCGATAGTCTTCAATCTATCCTTTGGTATTTTAATAGCCGAATAAGAATAATCTCCTAATGTATAATAAATTTTTATGAATTTTCTATCTTGATTAAATACTGCATATATTGGTGTAGGCAACACCTTGGACAGTTCTTTAGGCTTTGTTCTGAAGTAAGTGTAACGCAGAAGTGAAAATGATGTATTTATAAAAGCCCTAAGAAAATCAATTTTTTCATTTGCTGCATCAACAGCAGCTTCGATATCATAGGTATATATTTCGAATAGTATTGGCGCAAACGTTATTGTTTTTGGTATTAGTTTTTCTCCACTTTTAATAAATAAATCTTGATTTTCGTTTTCACGTTCTAATTGCTTTAATAAATCACAGATATTGAACTCTGATAAATTATTCCAATTACAAAACCTTAATGAATCGTCAAAAATTGGGAGATTACTAAGATTTGTTACCGATTGATAATCAAGATTTAGAAATGTCAGGACAAAATAATTCGTGCGTTTTTTCTGAATTTGTCTGAGCTCAATGTTATAGGCTCTGAAAAACAACCTCACTGGATCCTTTCCGTTTTTATATTTCTCATATTTAACAAAACGGCGTACCGCTTTGTAGATTGCTTTTCTCTTAGTCCTTTCGGGAATCTGATCTTCATCATCCATATATGCTATCAATATTTCGAAAGCCGCATTAATGTCAGGCGATCTCATGAATGAAACAATTTTATGCTCATTTTCAGTAGAGCATTCGACTAAGTATTCAATACTCCTCTTGATTACTAAATTTTTTTGATTCTCATTACTGATCATAATAAACACCCTCTTTTTCATAAGAATACTATGACATAATCGTCAAACATTGGAGATACAATATACAGAGATCATTTACTAGAATTTCGAGAGAGTGAGTGCAAAATCATTTGGTTATAAAAAGGCGTATGAATTTACAATAAAGCAGGCTCATATCTCTGAATTTTACTCAATCGACATGCAAAAGCTTAAGCTCAGTGGAGCTTATTTCGGTTTCTTGCTATCGCCTTGACCCTTGTTCGCCTCACCGACATTGTGAACAGGTTTCGGTTTTTGACTTGGCTTTGGTTTTTCTGGTGGCGGATTTTTCGGCGTCTTGTTGTCGCTCATGAATGAAGTCCTGTTATAATTTTTCATAATCATGGTCCTCAGAAAAAATAGTTTAAACAATGTTACTGAATTGCTGGATGCCAATGAAAAGTATAAATTGGCATTGGTGGAAATGAGGGGATATTTTGACTACCTTTCAAAAGCCAACGAAGAGTTAGATAAAAAAATATTCTCCCTCTTTTCGAGCATCTCCATTATACTGACAATTTTTAGTATTTTCGGACTTAATTTATCGAATGATATTGTGTGTATCAAAATAGTTCTTCTTGTCTTATTAGGCTTATCGTTTTCTTATTTTTGTTTTTGGACCATTTATGGGTTCATCCCAAGGAAAGCTCCTTTCCCCTATGATGGCACATATGAAGGAGCGAGAAAGGTATTTATTGATAAACCGAAACTCTCAGATTCCTATGAACAAATCATTGTGAATTATGAGGAAAACATGAAAATCCTGCAAGATATTAATTTAATGAAGATGCGAGCATTTATACACGTAATGATTTCTTATTTTACGAGTATTCTG
>CAZNVX010000318.1:0-4152 GCA_964576225.1 uncultured Christensenellaceae bacterium | reverse complement strand
TCTTGCAAAGTTCAACTTATGGAGTTTCAACGGTTGTGGCAAGTGTGGATGGCGAGCCCATTTATTTGGAGGCTGTGGATAACCGTGTGAAAGCGTCCTCACTATCCCAAAGTATGTTCTCTTTGCAGGCTTCGGGTGAAATATCCGAAAAAATGCGTTTGGCTGCACTTGAAGATATTATTCTTGAAGAAGTCATTTTGAGCAAAATGGATGAATTGGGTGTTGCGCTCAATGATGAGGATTTGCTCAATGCAGATTTACAAGTAGAAAAGCTGGTAAGCCAAGTAGAAGAATACATAAATGCGTATAGCCCCGGTGCTTCACAAAATGAACGAGAACAACTCGCGAATACTCTCATGGATGCAGCCGGACTT
Source organism: uncultured Christensenellaceae bacterium (assembly GCA_964576225.1). Lineage (GTDB taxonomy): Bacteria > Bacillota > Clostridia > Christensenellales > SZUA-584 > SZUA-584. Next base: position 3,778 of record CAZNVX010000318.1, on the reverse strand, counting down.
TCGGAAGAAAGTATAAGAACGGCATTCTATCGATCAACGCTGATTCGCAAGGTTCGCGAGGCAATAATGACACAAAGCAGAACTGCTTCAAAAGTGGAAGTTCTGGCCGAGTACGATAACTTGTATGCATATCAAAGCGAACGTTACAAGGATGATCCTGCGGCAATGGAAGCAGACATGCTCGCGAATGAAATAATTGTCCATCGCCCTTACGAAAGTAAAGTGGTTTTGAAGGCAGAGATTTTGATCGACCCCCTGGTTATGCAGATTATTCGAAATTTGCGAGCCGTTGGAGATGACAAGACTATTAACGAAATAATGGATGATCAAGATGCGATACTTCGTGATGAAGTGCAGCTTGTTTATGGTGAACTTCTGAATGGACGCCTGGATTTTCTTGATTTTCTGGAATCAAAGAAGCCTGGTTCTTCTGTCCAGTACAACTACCTCACTCCAAACTCGCCACGCTTGGATGAAGTGTACTTATTGCATGCAAGAGAATTGGAATATGCGGGTGATATTAGTGCCCCATTTAAAATAGACAACGGTTTTGCGATATTGTACTTAGTCGATGAATTGCCGGTGGCTGATTACGTACCCGTGACAGCTGTGCAAGAAGATATTGGGCTAAAACTATCTGATGCAATCAGAGAGCGACATGTGGAAGATGTGATTGATGATTGGGTCGAAGCAGCCAGCATCATTTATCACTTGGAATTGTTGAAATGAGCAAATCCAAGTTAAATGCTTCTTTATACTCTTACCTGCTCGTGATTGCATTTTTCATTGGTTTGCTCTTTGCAAACATGGTGCATTATGAAAACGCGGTATCCCCCCTGGCAAATGTGGCACATACGGACCTTGTTTCAGCGGAAGGGACATATTTAAGAACACGTGACACAAGAGACCTGGTGAACCTTATCAAGTCGCTTGCGTACCATCAGGAAATTATGCTGGAATCTGTTCATCAGAAGGCACTAGCCTGTTACGGACAGGAACTGTTGGATCGCACCCGCGAACAGAGTCTGGATTTGGAGGATTATGATACGGAGGCTGTTATGCTGGAGTTGTTGCGTATTGTGAGAAGGGCAGGAGCTAGATGACCAACTAGGCTGGTCAAAGGAGAATTAATTTGACTGATAAAAGATGGAAAACGCTGGGTGAATTATTGATTAACTACTCATTAGGCGTCAAGAGCGGGGAAAAGCTGATGATAGCCATGTATGAGATAGAAACCTATCCGTTGGCATTGGCAGCATACGAAGCATGTGTCAAAGCCGGCGGCTATCCGCAGATTCAGTTTATGAGCGAAGCTCTAAAACATAAAATTCTGAAGTATGGCAATGATGAACAGATTTCGTGGGTCCCCGAAATTGAAGCTTATGGAATGGAATGGGCTGATCACTACCTTGCCTTGCGAGGTGCATTCAACATGTATGAATGCTTTGACATTGCTGATGAAAAGCTCGCCGCATATCAGAAAGGCCAAGGCATCATTTCTTCTTTGCGCTGGAAAAAAACGAATTGGTCATTGGTTCGTGTTCCGAATGAACGTTTTGCCCAGCAAGCTAAAGTCAGTTATGAAAAAATCATGGACATGTTTTTTGAAGCATGCAATCAGGACTGGGCGGATTATGCTCGACGCTGGCAGCGAATCGCAAATGTTTTCGATAAAGGTAATCGAATACGCGTTGTAGGTGAAAAAACTGATTTTTCATTTGAGTTTACAGGCGAGAAGTGGAATGTTTTGGATAACAGGATCAACATTCCTGACGGTGAGTTCTTTGTTTCTCCCCTTTGGCATACCGTTCAGGGACATATCTTTTTCGAATTTCCAGCCACACTGGGGGGAAGGATTATCGAAAATTTACATTTAGAGTTCACGAATGGTGTTGTAACTAATGTTGATGCATCCACAAATCTTGAGTTTGTCGATAGAATTCTGACGACCAATGAACCTGGAGCGAGGCGGTGCGGCGAATTTGCATTTGGTACGAATCCAGCAATTGATATTCCAACGACCGATATCTTATGGGATGAAAAGATGGCTGGGACGATCCATATTGCACTTGGCCGCCCGTATAACGGCGCTTATGACAGTGCCATTCATTGGGATATCGTAAAAGATACTCGCAATAACAGCACCATCTATCTTGATGACGCTGTGGTATTTGAAGACGGTGAGTTTCTGCTTTAAAGCATCATGTGTTACTAGTTTTTGGTGAGTTTCATGTGAGAATTATTAACCATCAAGAAGAAAAAATAGATATTTTCATGTTAATGCAAGTTCATTTTTTGCACATAATAAGGAAAAGGAGTAAGTGATGAATAACGAAATATACAATGGATTACTCGAGAATATTAATCAGCTTTACATCATCGATACTCATGAGCATTTGCCTGGCAAGGAAAGTGAAAGGGACAAGCAAGGAGATTTGTTCACCGAATTTCTATTCCATTATTTCGATCGAGACATGGTTTCAGCCGGACTTTCAAGGGAACAAATGGATAAAGTCAAGGCTATGCGTGGGCAAGTCATGGAAAGATGGTCGATTATTGAGCCTTTCTGGAAATTAGCACGCCACACCGGCTATGGACAATCTCTGGAAATAAGCGCACGCGGCATTTATGGTGTTGACGGTATAAACAGGAACACAATAGAGACGCTGTACGAAAAATTTATGAACGGATTAACTGAGGGACACTTTGAATATGTGCTCAAGGAAAAATCGCGTGTTCATATTGGCATATTAGACGGTGCTGCGGAATATGACGAAAGATTTTTCCGCAGTGCATTTCGGGCAGATCAGTTTGTATTTCCCGAGTATGCAGAGGATCTATATGTCAAGCCAGATAAACGACTTGCAAACTCTTTTGCTGATTGGTTGGATGCATGTGATGCACATATCGATCAGGCAGTGAAGAAGGGGTATGTGGCCATGAAATTGAGCATGGCATATTCCCGGCCTTTGTCCATAAAGCCCGCTGATTTTCACGAGGCCGAAACGTGTTTTAATGGTTTTGCTGATGCACTCGCACAACCGGATTGGTTGCCTCGTCCTTTGGTTCGCACACGCGCATTTGAGGATTATATGCTGCATCATGTGTTCGGACGACTGATCAAGCATGACGTGCCCTTGCAAGTTCATACCGGTTTTTTGGAAGGCAACAGCAACGATATAAGAAAAACCGATCCCTATTACTTGATCCCAACAGTGATGCGTTATCCGGATCTGGATTTTATCCTCATGCACAATGGCTATCCTTGGCATATTCAGCTGACGACCATGGCAAAGACATTTCCAAATGTATTTTTGGATATGTGCTGGTCGCATATTGTCTCGCCAAATGCGGCAAGGACTGCTTTATCTGAATGGCTTGAAACAGTCCCATACAATAAAGTGTGTGCTTTCGGCGGGGATTATCATTTCATAGACGGTGTATATGGCCATCAGGCAATGGCTCGCAGGAATGTTGCCAGAGTGTTAGCCGATAAAGTGGAAGCAGGACTTTTTGACGTTGATGAGGCTACCGAAATTGCGTGCCGTCTTTTTCTTGACAATCCGTATGATATTTTTAATCTGGCTCGAAGCGGTGTCGCAAAACCATAGCAGAATCGATCGTGATCAAGGGTCGTGCTCAGGAATACAACGTCGTTGTGCCTGAGAAGTCACGCATAGCGTGCAGAAGCAGTAAAGAGGGTGGAGGACTCGGCGGAAGGACTGTCAATAACCAGTGAATCTTTCACCCCAAAGAACAATTAACTATCGCGCGAATA
>CAZNVX010000317.1:0-4161 GCA_964576225.1 uncultured Christensenellaceae bacterium | reverse complement strand
GAATGAAAAAAAGAAACGCTGGAGCGCTTTTATAAAAGATGTTTTTATCTGTTCTCTGGGGGCTTATGGCGGCCCTGAAGCCCATTACGGTGTTTTCTCAAACCAGCTGGTTATCAAGAAAAACTATCTGTCTGACGAGGAGCTTGCCGAGCTGATTGCTTTAACAGGCATCTTGCCCGGTCCGAGCAGCACACAGACAATCGTGGCCATAGGGTTTAAAACGGGCGGCCCGTTGCTTGCGCTTCTGACTATGCTGGTGTGGGCGCTGCCGGCTCTTGCAGTGATGACGCTGCTTTCATTTTTGGGCCATTTGCTTGGCGTGGTGAATGTGTCCGTGGATATACTGCGTTTTATTGGCCCGATGGCCGTGGGCTTTATTATTGTGGCGGCTTATCGCATAGGGCGCAAAGTCGTCACAAGCAAGACGACACTGCTGCTGATGCTTCTGGGAGCTATCACCACTTACTTTGTTCGGGAAGCATGGATTTATCCTTTGGTGCTGATTCTTGGGGGCGTGGTGAGCGTCATGACATCAAAAGAGAAGGGCCTGTGGAATCATGTGAAGATTAAGCCGCCATGGGGGTATTTAATAGCGTTTGGCGTGCTTGCAGCAGGCGGTCTTATTCTCACAATGATATGGGACAACAGAATCCTGTATTTGTTCGAGAGGTTTTACCGCTATGGTTATCTGGTTATTGGCGGCGGCCAAGTCGTGGTGCCCCTGATGTACAGTGAGCTGGTTGAAGTGAATCAGTTTATGACCAATCAGGAGTTTCTGACAGGCTTCGGACTTGTTCAAGGGCTGCCCGGTCCGATGTTTAGCTTCAGTGCCTACGCGGGCGGGATGGCGGCCCGCGGCGGCAGTTCTGTATTCCAGGTTATTGGTGCTGTTGTCAGTGGAGTGGGCGTTTTTTTGCCGGGGCTTCTTCTGATATATTTTATATATCCGATATGGGAAAGTTTAAAGAAAATAAAAGGAATAAAGGTTTCTTTGAAAGGGATTACGGCCGTTGCCGGTGGGCTCATTGCCGTTGCGGCCATCATACTGATGCAAAAAAACGGGTTTGAGCTTGGCAATATCGTCGTGATGCTGCTTACCACGGCTCTGTTGTTTACGAACAAAGTTCCCGCCCCATTGATCGTGATTGCTGTGCTGACCGCTGGATTCGTTTTGTGATGTGGCCGGAACAGATCGTGACACTAAGGCAAGCAAGACTTTTCATGAGCTGAATGAACTGGGCCGAAAAAAGATGTTTGGCAAAGCAAAATTATCTGAGCAAGATTACAAAGAGGTGATATCGCTCGCAAAAGAAGGTGTTCTTTCACGGAGTAAGATAATTGAGTTGACGCGAGAACTGCGCGACATTTCGTCGCGGTTATTTAGTTCACAGCTCAACTGGGAGCAGTTGTACGAACAAACAAGCGACTTTCTGCAAGCTTTGAAGTTAGCGCCGCAGAGTTAAAAGAGGTCATTTCAGAAATATTCTTCAAAGAGCGAGAAGAACGTGAAGCTAGGAGCAGTATGCGTGGTAATGGCAGAAAGCGTGATGAGCACGAGCGATGACATTTGACAATTGAAAATGGATGTAACATGTTATGGCTTTTTTAGATTCTTTGCTTATGTTTACAAAATAAGCAGTAAAATATATAATCAAAACGTAGTCATCTAATGGAGGAGTATAATGCTTGCTGCTGAGCGAATTAGACGAATAAAAGACATTATATTAGAATATCGGCACATTGATGTTAACACATTAAGTACTATGCTTAACGTATCCGAAAGTACAATTAGAAAAGACTTGGAAAAACTTGAACAAGAGGGTTTTGCTAATAGGATTTATGGCGGTGCGGTTTTAAATGCAGATGAAAACGAGCATGTACTATTTCTAGATAATACAGATCCTTATATTGATGAGAATAGAAAAATAGGTGAAATAGCGTCAAAATTGATTATAGAAAATGAAGTGGTTTTTTTGGGAATGGGTTCAGTATGTACACAGATTGCAAAAAACCTTACTGGAATTAATCTTTCCATAATTACAAATAATATTAGTGCTATTGTGGAACTGGTTTCAAACCCTAATAATATGGCACATGTTATTGGAACCGGAGGTGATATAACAACCGATAATCGCTGTATTGGATTTGAAGGGAAATTTGCAATTGATTTTTTGGAAGGTATTTTGATAAATAAAGCGTTTATTACGGTCGATGGTTTTAATATTAAAAATGGTTTTACAGTGAATACTAAAGAGCAAGTGGCAATTTACAATGTATTAAAGAGGATATCCGAAGAAATTATTATAGTAGCAGATTATTCAAAAGCTAATAAAACGGCTATGCTAAAGCTTGATTCTATTACAAGTGTCCAAAAAATTGTATCAAACGAAAACATACCGAACGAATATAAAAAGTTTTTTTACGATTCTGAAATACAGCTTTTTACTACCATTGGTACTGCAATATAAAGGTTATGGAGGCTTTAAATGAATGTTTTAGAGCTGATAAATATTAACAAATATTTTGGTCAGAATCATATTCTTAAAGATATTTCAATGTCATTTACCGAAGGAAAAATTCACGGCATTACAGGAGAAAATGCATCAGGTAAATCAACATTGATTAATATTATATCTGGAATGTTGGAAAAAGACTCAGGCCAGATTGTTTTTTATAATTCAAATGATGGCAAAACGATGAGCAATTATAAGAATAAAATCAATACTGTGTTTCAGGAAATAAATTTGTTTGATAAAATGACCATTTATGACAATTTGTTTTTAAATAGAAAATTATCGTTTCATTCAAAGCAAAAAATGTATGATCAATTTTATAAAATAATGCAGGAATATAACTTGGACTACAATCCCAAAAAAAAAGTTGGTGAATTGGGGGCGGGTGAGAAAAGAGTACTGGAAATTATCAAAGCGACAATAAATAATCCTGAGATATTAATTCTGGATGAACCTACGGCGTTTTTTTTGTCTGGCGAGGAAAAGATATTTATTGATGTATTAGAGAGTATGCGAAAACAGCAAAAGACAATTATCTATATCTCTCACCGAATAGACGAATTATTATCGTTTTGCGATGATATCACCATAATGTATAATGGGCGTATTGTGATGACGTTAGATACAAAGGAAACAAATGAAGGAGAGCTATTAAAAAAGATTTCTGGGAAAGAATATAAAAACAGATATCCAAAATTGATTTCAAAGAAAGGGAAAATGATACTAAAAGCGGACAATATTCATACCCAATTCATAAAAGATATCAGTTTTTCTTTATTTGAGGGGGAGGTATTGGGGATTACCGGACTAGTCGGTTGTGGCAAAAGTTCCATCGGAAGAGCGATAATGGGGCTTGAAAGGATCACAAAAGGGTGCTTATGGACAAACAAAGGCTCTGTCAAGATTAAATCGCCTCGTGATGCGAAAAAACTCAATATCGGTTATATTGAAGAAGACAGTGATCTTTGCATTATTCCGCGATTTTTTGCAAAGGAGAATATATCTCTTGGAGCTTTAAAAAAAGTATTGAGTTTCAGGTTTATCAACGATATAAAAGAGATAAAAGTCCGGGATGATTATTTCAAAAATCTATATATTCCTGACAGGGATAGGAATATAGCTACAAAAAAACTGAGCGGAGGAACTAAGCAGAAAGTCTGTATAGCTCGATTACTGTTTTCCGATTCAAAAATTATGATCATGGATGAACCCACTGCACATATCGATTCGGCCGCTAAATCAGATGTATATAATTTGATAAACGAGCTCACCGTAAAAAAACGAAAAAGCATAATTTTAATTTCCTCTGATATCTCGGAAATACTTGGAGTATCGGATAGAATTATAGTGCTTAATAAAGGAAGAATCGCAAAAATACTACAAAGAGATGAAGCAACAAAAGAATCGGTTTTAATATACGCTACAAAGCAACCTGCTCTAGGGGGTATCGAGTAACTGAATATTGTTTTTATTAAAGAAACATTTATATTCATCTGGAATATCTTTTTCCGTGATAATATGTCTTAATTCGTTTAATTCACAAAAGTGAAGCATTGCAATTTTATCAAATTTGTTTCTATCAGAAACAATGATAACTTCATTTGAAATCATTTTTAGGGTTTTATATAATTCTAACTGTCCGCTGCTG
>CAZNVX010000316.1:0-4163 GCA_964576225.1 uncultured Christensenellaceae bacterium | reverse complement strand
ACTTTTATGTGCCGCGTATTATTGAGATACAGAAACTGAATAAATTAAGAAGAAATGAAAAGCAGCGTTTCTTCCCATCAGTGAATTTCCAAACAGCAAAAGTGGAGCATAATGACATAGCAATTTATCTTGCGTTAAAGCTGAATCATAATGGCGGCGTAGCGATTTTTTGCGGACGAAAAGACACGGCAGATGGCGTTCTAAAAAGAATTATAGAAATAGAGGATAGGGGCATTGATATTTCGTCTTTTGAGGATTATGCCGTTGATGACGAGCATGAAAAGATAGCACGATTGATAAAAGAAAACTACGGTCAAGATAACATTTATTACGAGACTGCGATGAAGGGGATATTCGCTCACCACAGGGGCATTTCCAATGGAATTAGAATTGCTACTGAATATGCTATGAAAGAAAATTTAATCAGATGCATCGTCTGTACTTCAACATTGGCGCAGGGTGTAAATCTGCCTATTCGTTACTTAATAATTTCCAGTCTCTATCAAGCTCAAGAAAGAATAAGAGTCCGAGATTTTCATAATCTTATTGGCCGGGCTGGAAGAGCTGGACTATATACGGAAGGAACTATTTTATTATCAGAAACATTTGTATATTCCAAGAAAAACGAGCGGCAAGATCGTTGGCGCTGGAACGGCTATTTGGAAATGTTGGATTCAGGTAATTCCGAATCGTGCCTCAGCCAATTTTTATTGCTCGTACGACCTGAGACCTTTGAGATATCGTACGACATTAAGGTAACATATGATTTTTATCATTTGGCTTTGGCTCGCTATAACAATAACGAAAGCTACGAAGATGGCTTGGCGGAATTAGTAGATGATTTCGAAAAAAATTATCCTAGGAAATTACATTTTTTAATAGGTACTATTGATCGCATTAATCGATGTCTGGACGCAATTGAAAGCTATCTTTTATCATTCCTTACTGAAAATGATGATTACGATCTCGATTCGCTTGTTTCCAGCACATTTGGCTATTTTCTAGCCAATGAAGAAGAAAAGGAGCGTATGAAAACCATATTCTCAGTCGTTAGGGAGCATCTACTCAATATGGTAAATAATGCAGATAAACGAGCGGTTTTCAGTCGTACACTTCTTGGGACAAAACAGTTGCTGGAATTGGAAAGGTGGGTCATTGAAAATTCTGATGAGCTTATGAATTGCGAGATATCCTCCGAGATTTTGCAAATGATTATTCCTAAGTTAGTAGAATACAGTGAGAATAAGTGCCTTAAGGCACTTACATCTGAAAGCGCAATCCACAGGATTGCTAATATGTGGATTGATGGAATGTCATACAAGCAGATTCTTGAATATGCGACTGAAGACAACGTTATGATCATCCGCAGAAAAAAAGAGGCAGAAATACAGCTAAGCGAAATTATTGAAATTTGCGATGATGGGTTTGGATATGCATCAACGCTTATTATCAATGCTATTTCTGAACTATTGCGGTTGAATTACGAGGAAAGCGAAGGTACAAGTAAGCTGCTGTCCGAGTTGGGCAAACAGATGCGATACGGTCTTCCGACGAAAAAGAGCATCATTATTTATGAAGCAGGATTCTCCGATAGGGTAGTATCTTTAAAGCTTGCGGCTGAACTGGCGGGAAATCCTATTAAAACTAAGAGACAATTTCAACGAGTTGCAAAAAAAAGAAAAGATGACTTGATGGAAGTATTAATAGGATTTCCGAGAATATTTTCTGACAGAATGTCTGAATTATAGAGATTTGAGTGGTGTGGTGGTCAAAATGTTTTTTGAAGATGAGATATCAAGAAGAAGAAAAATTATTACTGAAGATGAAAACGAATCTCATATACAGTATTAAATTATGGTAATTTTGATAAAAAAGGTATTCAAAGTTTTACAAGAGATATTATATTTAAAATCGAATATATAACGGCAATATTTATGATTATATTAATTTTGATAAACCCCCCATTAATAAGTTCATCTGATTATGTTGATGCACTAACAGTTGGAATAGAGCCAGAAGATGGTAGCCAATATTACATTGCGCCATTTATACAAGAGTTTATTAATGATACGGTGAAAAAAGTAAATCCTGAATTGAAGAAGTTTTTAATAGATAATGTATATATGAAATTTGAAGAATAATTATACAACCCGCCAAGGGGGTACCAGAGGACTACAGCATCTTTTTTGTATCCTCAAGGCACGTTGAGTGCGTGGTATTGATGTCGCGAAAGCAAGTCAAGGATAATAACGGAAAGGTGGTATTGTAAAGTGAATAGTATGGTTGAGTATAGAATAGCTTCTCGAAAAGATCTTGAGCAAATTTGGGAGATGAATATAGCTGACAATGCTGGTGATGAGCGTTGGGTAGGCTGGAAAAATCAAGTCATTCAAGATAATCAAAATGGAAGAGCTTTTACATTCGTCGTGACTTATGACGGAAGCCCTATTGGTGAAGGGACGCTTATTCTTTCACCCGAATGCGGAGCTATCAACGGCAGAATGCACCTTGCCGATAATAAAAATATCGCAAACATAAATGCTTTAAGAATCAGAAAAGAACACGAGGGAAAAGGCTATATATCCACACTTGTTCAAACGATTGAGCGGTATGCTGCTCAAAATAATTACAAATGTCTTACAATCGGTGTTGAAGCAAAAGAAACAAGAAATCTTGCGATATATCTACATTGGGGATATAACATATATGTGACATCAGAAATTGAGGACGGCGAGTTAGTTTTGTATTATGCTAAAAATATATAGAACTTCCGTACTTTTTGGGTAAAAATCCGATGTGCTAAAATCGTTAAAATATCGCTTCGTGGAAACAAGTCCATAATGGCAGTATTTGATAGTCAAGTGGTCAGGTTAGATGTCATAGCTCGGTGAGTGGTCAGGTTAGATGACAGCGTTCGCGAGTGGTCAGGTTAGATGTTTTTTCGGAAATTTTTGAGGTTGTGTGGTCGGATTGGATGTTGTGGTTTTAATTGGCGATATGCGATTATGAATTAAGGATTTATATGGAAGTTTGGCATGTTTAATGCAAATCTTGCCGGGGGGGGACAATATGAAGAAACGGTTTAAATATTCTGGGAACAAGAAAACAACTGTAGGCAGCTTGCATCTACCAACCGCAGGGCGGTAAATGAGTATAACGAAAAGACGCTATCCACATTACTTCTTCTGGGGTGGGTATTGGTTTTAATGACGCTTTTGTCTGTGCCTTTTAGCAATACAAAGGCGGCTGCTGTCCCTGCTTATTTGTTGTCATTCTCGATATTTTTCGCTCTGTCCTTACTGTTTAAGATTCCTGCTGTAAAAAAGTATACGTATATTGGACTGTATTCCGGTTTTTCTGTCTTGTTCTTATTAGGGATATATCTTAGCGTTGTTCACTCTCCTGATATGCGAGCGACAATTCTGCTGGGAGGGTTTGTCATCATGCCGCTTAGTTTCATTGACTGTCCCCGCCGTATCAGGCTATTTTTGGCCTTCTGGCTGGTGGTACAAACCGCATTGGCGTTTCATTTCAAACCCCAATATGCACTTGATGATACCATCAATTGCCTGGTCGCTTCCGTTTTAGGGGGCTATCTCGGGAAAACTTTAGTGCAGGTTCGCCTAGAAGGTTATGAGGCCCAGCGCTTGTTGACTATTGAAAAAGAAACGATGTGCTTACAGGTCTTTTAAACCGCCGCAAATTGTTTGAAACACTGGCGTCTCTGGAAACAACAGGCGCAGAAAAACCATCCGGAATCTTGATGATTGATATAGATTACTTCAAAAACTTTAACGATAACTACGGTCACGCCATCGGCGACAAATATTTGAATTGTTTTGGCGAAACGCTTACAAAATTCACTCAGAATTTTCGGCTAGATTTCTATCGTTATGGCGGAGAGGAATTCGTGGCAATGGCATATGGATATGACGAGAAAGAGCTGTTGACCGTCACAGAAAGTCTGCGGATAGCCGTACAAAACACAGATATAGACGGGAATCGCACTACCGTCAGCATCGGAGTTGCCTACTGTGGCGAAGAGAAAATCCGGAATTACGAAAATGTAATCGATAGAGCGGATAAGGCCCTCTATGCCGCTAAGCGCGCAGGGCGCAACAAAGTGTGTATGGAGCAGAACGAAATTCTGGTTAAATAAGTAT
>CAZNVX010000315.1:0-4174 GCA_964576225.1 uncultured Christensenellaceae bacterium | reverse complement strand
TGGGGAGCGTTTTCAGCTTCAGTCCATTGCGGCGGTCGTTGTCGGCGGCACCAACATCATGGGCGGCGAGGGCCTGCCGATCGGCACCATACTCGGCGCGATCATCATCAGTGCGATATTTACGATACTTAACCTGCTGCAGGTGGATGTCTATCTGCAGGACGTATCCAAAGGCGTTGTGCTGCTGTTCTTCGTGTTCCTGATGAGCCGGCTCTCAAAGCGGTAATCAAAGAAATCAAGCAAATAGCGATACCAGCCGGGTTCGGCTGGTATTTGCATTTGCGGTAACCAAATCAGACAAGGAAGGTGACGATGATGGATCAAACCTCATTTGCCCGGCTGCGCAAAAAAGTGGGCGACATTTCACAGATTGCCGGTATCAAGGCCATTGAATTCACGGAAGGAAAAGCAAAAGGCACAGCGGCCTTTGAAGTCTACAATGCCGCCGGGCTTTGTTATACGGTGCTGGCGGACAAGTGCATGGATGTGTTTGATTTGAAGTTCAAGGGGCACAACATCGGCTTCACAACGAAAAACGGTTTGGTGGCCAATAAGTTTTTCAACGCCCTTGATAACGAGTTTTTATATTACTGGTCGGCCGGAATGATGTATACCTGCGGGCTTGCCAACACGGGGCCTGCCTGCGAAGACGGCGGCTTGTACCGGACGGAGCATGGCCGCATCGGGTGTGTGCCCGCCGCAAACATATGCGCACAGGCGGCTTTTGAGGACGGCGATTATCGGATGCGTTTGAGCGGAGAGATGCGCGAGAGCATGGTATACGGGTCCAATCTGAGCCTGAAGCGGCGCATCGAAACGACACTGTTTTCAAAAGAGATATTGATCCGTGATACGGTGTCGAACTTAGAGCCGTCTGACGAGGCGTTCATGCTGCTGTATCACTTTAACTTTGGCTATCCGCTGGTGGATGAGGGAGCCCGCATCATCAAGCCGGAAGGGAGCGTGACACCGCGCACACCGGAGGCGGCGGCAGGGGTTGACAGCTGCCGAGACATCACGGCGCCTGTGGACAACAGTGACGAGGCGTGTTTCTTTCATGGCCAGAGCGCGGACGAAGAGGGTTTTGCCTACGTGGGGATTGTCAACGAGCAGCTGGAGCTGGGCGTGTACCTCAAGTATTCGCTCAATACGCTACCGGTGCTGGTGGAGTGGAAAAGTCCCCGGTCTCATGACTATTGTATAGGGCTTGAGCCGGGCAATTCGTATATCATGGGACGCGTGCACGAGAGAGAAAACGGCACGCTGCAGAAGATTGCCGGGTACGGTCAGATCGACTATTCGGTCACGCTGGGGCTGTTGGAAGGCGCCGAAGAAATAGACCGATTTGAGCAAAAACTAAAAAAGATTTAGGAGGAGACAAACAATGTTAAAGAACATACCGGCCTGCATATCGCCGGAATTGATGTCGGCCATCATGAGGATGGGGCATATGGATGAGATCGTTTTTGTGGACGGTAATTTTGCGGGTGATTCGCATGCGTCAACAGAGATTATCCGTGCGGACGGCCTAGGCGTTTGCGAGCTGATTGATGCGGTGCTCCAGTTCTTTCCGCTGGATCAGTTTGCCGAGCAGAATGCCTTCGTGTTTGAGGTGCCGCCTGATTTCGGCGGGAAACCACAGGTTTGGACACAATTTGACGACATATGCAAGAAGCACGATACATATGGGGCTTATAAAGGGTTGGTGGAGCTGCCGGGCGATGTATTCTACGCCCGGGCCGAGAAGGCGTATGTGATCGTGCAGACCAGCGAGACGGCTGCGTATGGTAATATACTGCTCAGAAAGGGCTGTGTGCTGTAACGCGAATGGTTGACTGACAGGTATAAACGGCTGCTTGAATGGCGGCCGTTTTTTGTATGGCGGGCTCATCGGTGTTAATATTCAAATCGGCCGGCTCCATTGTGTTTGACGCCTGCCGCCGCAGAGTGGTAGAATACAGAAATAACCTTTTAAGTGACGGAGGAGTTTGACGATGGGCAATTCATTGTATGGTGAAATACTCGATCTGCTGGAAAATGACGCGAAAATAAGCGTGGAGGATATAGCCCTGATGACAGGAGCGCCGGCAGAACAGATACTGCAGGCCATTGAAAAAATGGAGCAGGAAAGGATCATCGTCAAATATGCGGCGATCGTAAACAGAGAAAAGGTGGTTTCCGAGGAAGCGGAGGCGCTTATAGAGGTGAAGGTTGTCCCCAAGCGGGGTCAGGGTTATGACGAACTGGCGGAGCGTATATACGGCTTCTCTGAGGTCAAATCTGTCTATCTGATGTCAGGTACATACGATTTGTCGGTGGTGGTGCGTGCACAGAGCATGAAGCAGATATCGCAGTTTGTATTTGAAAAACTGGCTGTGCTGGAAGGCGTGGCCAGCACGGTGACGCATTTTATCATGCGGAAATACAAAGAGCAGGGCGTCATACTGGTGACCAAAGAGCAGGAGGAAAGGCTGGTGATTACACCGTGACGATGGAGAACATGATTTCTGACCGTGTGAAAGATGTGCCGCCTTCGGGTATCCGGAAGTTTTTTGATATCGCCAGTGAGATGAAGGAATGCATCTCGCTGGGCGTGGGCGAGCCCGACTTCGACACACCCTGGAACATACGCGAGAGCGCCATTTATGCGCTGGAAGCGGGGCGTACGCATTATACGTCGAATCACGGCAGCACAGAGCTGCGCAAAGCGATACTCGACTATCTGGATCTGCGTTTTGGCTTGAAATACGAGCTGGCGCAGACGGTGGTGACAGTGGGCGCGAGCGAAGCGCTGGATCTGGCTTTTCGCGCCATCATGAACCCGGGCGATGAGGTGCTGGTGCCGTCACCGTCGTATGTGGCGTATATGCCGGGCGTCAGTTTTGCGGGCGGTGTGCCGGTGCCCATGCGCCTGAAGGAGTGCGAGAGCTTTCGCGTGACGCCCGAAGCGCTGAGCAGCGCCATCACGGCCAGAACGAAAGCGGTGGTGATCGCTTTTCCCAACAACCCGACCGGCGCGGTGATGACCCGGCAGGACTATGAAAAGATTGCGGATATCATTATCAAGCACAACCTTGTGGTTATCGCCGATGAGATTTATGCCGAGCTGTCGTACGGCAAGCCGCATTTTTCCATCGCGGCACTGCCCGGCATGGCGGAACGGACGATTGTGATCAACGGCTTTTCCAAGGCGTTCGCGATGACGGGATTCCGGCTGGGATATGCGGCGGGGCCCAAACCGCTGATCGACGCGATGGTCAAGATTCATCAGTATTCCATGCTGTGCGCATCATCATTGAGTCAGGAGGCCGGTTTGGAAGCGCTCAAGTATGAATGCGCCAACGGCTTTCCTCAGGTAAAAAAAATGACGGCGGAGTACAACCGGCGCAGGCGGCTGATGTATACCGGTTTTAATGAGATGGGGCTGACCTGCTTTGAACCGCTTGGCGCATTTTACATCTTTCCCAATATCAGCGCCACAGGGCTGGACGCCGACGAGTTCTGCAGGCGGCTGCTTTATGAGAAAAAGGTGGCATGCGTGCCCGGCAGCGCGTTCGGGGACGGGCTTGAGAGCTTTATGCGCTGCTCGTACGCGTCATCGCTGGAAAACCTCAAAGAAGCGCTTGGCCGTATCAAGAGCTTTGTGGAGAGCCTATAAGAGCAGCATGGCGATGGGCATACCCATTATATAAGAATAATAAGGCGAAAATAGAATAATATGGACTGATGACAAAAAGATATAATATAAACAGGGTAGAGACTGTCCAATAACGCATCATTTACTTTGGAGAGAGCATACTCTAAAGCAAACGTCTTGACTTATATGGCAACGCAGCGAATCTTGAAAAGGCAACCGCTATCCATGCATTTTACCTTGTGTACCCTTTCATGATTTTCTGCAGTTACTCTCGGTCATTCCTCAAGTCCGTTTTCGTACGCGCTTGCTTTATAGCCTGATTGATTTTCTTTCTCCTCATCAGATAAACTATCAATATGATGACCGGAACCACAAAAATCACCGGCGTGACGATAAAAGGCATTACCGCATCCGAACGCAGTAACTCCACCGTGCTCGACTTATTCATAAACGGTAAAAGGCTACCGACAAACACAATAACCGAAACAGGTATCACAAAGTACTTGTGCGTTTTTGCCTTAACGATGCCGGATAACA
>CAZNVX010000314.1:0-4180 GCA_964576225.1 uncultured Christensenellaceae bacterium | reverse complement strand
TTTTGCGGGGTGTTATGGCAGAACACGCCCCGGTGCGCGAAGGCCAAGCGCCAAGGGAACGATTGCTGCGAGAAACCCGCGAGGCAAAAGAGGCTAGAAACCGTTATTGTGCTGTCGGGGAAAACCCCTAGACTGTAGCGTGCGTGAAAAGCGCACCAAGATATTTTGGAGATTATAGTGTGGTCTTAACGGCAATCCAGTCGCGCATCCGGTGACGGGGCGATTCAGGGTTTAAAGGGAAACCGCTTCATCGGCGACGGGAAGTACTCTCGAAGGGAAATCCTACTGGACCTAAGCTGCAAGGTTTATCCAAGATATCACCACCGTTTTTTTATTTTCCGGCTTTTTGGGAGCACGCAATTGAAAAAGAAAAAGAATAAAAGCATCCATCTTTGGGCTCTGAAGATTTTTATCATTACACTGATACTGACAGCCGGCATCAGTGTGGTGACAGAAATGCTGATGGATAAAATGTCCGTCGCGGCGGCTGCGTTTATCATACTTTTTATTATGCTGCTTGGCATTCTGTTTGACCTTATCGGCATCGCCTTTGCGACCTGTGACCCCAAGCCTTTTATATCAATGGCATCCAAAAAGATTAAGAAGGCAAAAAGCGCCATTCGGCTGCTGCAAAACGCGGATATCGTGTCCAACATCTGCGGGGATGTGGTGGGTGACATTTGCGGCATCGTGTCCGGCGCTGCAGGCGCTGCGGTGGCGGTCAAGATCGCCTTACAGGCTTCGGGTACGCCTGAGATCATCTGGACGATTATATTATCCAGCATCATCGCGTCTCTGACCGTTGCCGGAAAGGCAATGGGCAAGTCTGTCGCGATACACAACAACAAACAGATTGTCAGCTTCGTATCTTACGTGCTGGCCCTGTTTTTGCAGGAAGACAAGTGATGGAGAAGATGCGTATTGATGTTTACCTGGTGGAACAGGGCTATGCCGAAAGCAGGGGAAAGGCGCAGTCGCTGCTGATGGCGGGCGCCGTGCTTGTGGACGGCAGGGTGTGTGATAAGCCGGGAACACTAATCAGTGAGAAGCAGAGCGTTTCTGTGAACTTATCCGACGAGTTTGTGAGCCGCGGCGGCAAGAAGCTGCAAAAGGCGCTCGACTGCTTCGGCATTGACCTTTCGGGCAAGGTGGCGCTTGATGTGGGCGCGTCGACAGGCGGATTCACCGACTGCATGCTGCGCAGCGGGGCGGCCTGCGTATACGCCGTGGATGTGGGCTACGGCCAGCTTGCCTGGCGGCTGCGCCAGGATGAGCGTGTCCGAGTTATGGAGCGCCAAAACGCGCGGTATCTGGAACCGGACATGTTTGATCAGCCCATAAGTTTTGCCAGCATTGATGTATCGTTCATTTCGTTAAAATTGATATTGCCTTCCGTGATACGTGTATTGACGGCGCCTTATGCCATCGCCGCGTTGATCAAGCCGCAGTTTGAAGCAGGGCGTGAGCGTGTCGGAAAAAAAGGCGTCGTGCGGGACAAGGGCGTTCATATCGATGTGATCGACCAGATATTGTTGCACGCCCATGAGCTGGGGTTGGTTGTTTGCGGTCTGGACTACAGTCCGATCCGGGGACCGGAAGGGAATATCGAATATCTGGCATGCTTCAAAGACAGCGGCGAATCATTGCCCATCGACGTGATCCAGGTGGTGGAAAGCGCGCATGCTCACGCGCTGTAAATCAAAAACAATTGCTTTAATCGACAAATGATGTTGTATATTTATCCAAAGCTTATTATAATGATGTGTATATGGACATACTGAGAGTCGGCATATTTGCCAATTCCCAAAAAGACACCGGCCTTGAGGGCGCCCGTTTGGTGGCGCAGCTGTTGCGCGCGCGCGGAGTTGCTGTTTCATTCGACCCGGGCGGCATGCCGGAAGGCGAGTCAGCCGAGATCGATTACACGGCTATCGACAGCCTTTTTGTGCTGGGGGGAGACGGCACGCTGCTCAAGGCTGCAGAGAAGTGCAGCCCCTTCGGCATATACATGCTCGGCATCAACCTGGGGAGGCTTGGATTCTTGACAGAAGTCGAACTGGGCGATACCGATGCGGCCATAGACGCGATGATGATGGGGGACTGCCGTGTGGAAGAGCGCCTGATGCTGCATTGTGATGTTGCAGCCAATGGCGCTGTTCTTTTTGAAGCGGAAGCGCTCAACGATGTGGTTGTGCTCAAAAAGGATGTGTCCCGCATGATCGGAATTGAGTTATCCATCAATGGCGCCGTGGCCGACCGCGTGTCGTGCGACGGTATGATCGTCGCCACCCCAACCGGCTCAACGGGGTACTCTCTTTCTGCCGGCGGCCCCATTGTGAGCCCTCAGCTTGAATGCATTCTCATCTCGCCCATCTGCCCGCATTCACTTCATTCACGCACGCTGGTAACCGCGGCGGATGATGAGGTTGTGCTTCGTTCCACTGCGGCCGGCGGCGTGGTGTTGACCACTGACGGCAACGTGTTGCGGGAGCTTGGAGCGGGTGAAGTGGTCAGGATTCGGCGTTCAGCGCACGTGGCGCGTTTTATACGTTTTAAGAAAGACTATTTTTATCCGCTGCTGCGCTCAAAATTCATCAACTGGGATAGATTCTTATAAGAGGTGTTGGGATGAAACAGGGAAGACAGAGCACGATACTTGAGTTGATTGAGGATCATGATGTGGAAACACAGGAAGAGCTATCTTTGCTGCTGAAGAAAAAAGGTTTTGAGGTCACGCAGGCGACGATATCGCGTGATATCAAGGAACTGAAGCTGGTGAAGGTGCAGTCTGAAAATGGTGCTTACAAATACGCTGCGTCCGGCAAAGAGCCGCTTGGTAAGCCCGACATTTTCCGGCGTGTTTTTCGCGACACGGTGGTTTCCGTGGAGACAGCGGCCTCACTGGTGGTCGTGCATACAATGACCGGCAGTGCCAACGCTGCAGCCGAGGCGATCGATGTGATGGAGATCCCCGATGTGGCGGGCACGTTGGCGGGGGATAACACCATATTCGTGGCCGTTAAGGAAGAAGGGCGGCAGATGAACGTGGTGGACGCTCTTTCCCGTATGCTCAGTGCCAAATGACCAACACCTTTGCTTATTAGGGTGCCGATATCATGCTTAACAGACTCATCATCAAAAACATAGCGCTGATCGATATGCTTGATGTATCTTTTTCGGATGGCCTGAATGTGCTGTCGGGCGAAACAGGCGCCGGGAAATCTATCATCATAGACTCGGTCAATCTCGTGTTGGGCGAACGCGCAGACAGGGAGCTGATCCGTACCGGCGCTCAGACAGCCGTTGTGGAAGCCTGGTTCAGTGATGTCCGCGGCGTTGAGGACATTCTCGGTGAACAGCAGATTGAGGCCGGCGACGAGATGGTGCTTTCCCGTGAGCTGAGCCTTGCAGGCAGGAATATCTGCCGGGTGAACGGCACGCTGGTTTCTCTTGCGGTGCTCAAAAGCTTAAGTGACCGTCTGGTAGATATACACGGCCAGCATGAGCACCAGTCGCTCATGAACGAAAAGAACCATATCAAGCTGCTCGACGGATTCGGCGCAGGGCACAAGAATGCACTCGCGGACGTTGAAGAGGCTTACAATTCATATATGGCCGTTATAAAAAGGCAAAAACAGTTGTATGGCAACGAGGGTGACCGCGAAAGACATATCGATATGCTCAGATTCCAGATCAACGAAATCAAGCAGGCCAATATCGCCAAAGGCGAAGAGGACGAGCTGTTGGCGCAGCGAAACCGCTTAAACGCGGCTGAAAAGATCATGGAAACGCTAGCGGCGGTATACGCGCTGCTCTACGACGCCGAGCCGGTAAACGCTCTTTCCGCGCTAAAGGACGCAAGCCGGCGCCTTAACGCCATCAGCGATGTGGACGCCCGATACGGTGAATGGGCAGACAAGGTGGATGAAGCCTTTTATTCGCTTGAGGAGGTGGCCTCGGTTGTCAGAGGCGACATGAGCGAGGATTTTTTTGATTCAAAAGCTCTGGAACGGATTGAAGACAGGCTGGCGCTGATTGGCAGTCTGAAAAGGAAATACCAGGATCCGCTGGCTTCAGGTTCTTTTCTGCGAAACGCGCAGAAGGAGCTGGCCGATCTGGAAGACAGCGAGGCGCTGATCAAGGAGCTGTCCCAAAAGGCCGGGCAGCTCAAACAGCATTT
>CAZNVX010000313.1:0-4191 GCA_964576225.1 uncultured Christensenellaceae bacterium | reverse complement strand
ACACCAGATTTGCCATTCCGGCGCAGAACTGGAGCACTTCCTCGCGCATGATGTCATGCCACACCAAAAGCAGCACCTGCCTGCCGGTAAGCGCCTTTACGGCCAGCTCGCCGATACCTGCATCCACCCATCCCTGCTTGACAAACGAACGGGAAATAACCACAATGCCGCAGCAGCTCCTGTCTATTTCCTTGTTGAGTTTTTGAAAAACATGGTCTCCGGCTTGCAGCTCCGCATCCTCATACGACACCCTCAGCCCTTTTTTTCTGAGCGCAAACGCAAAGGAGCGTACAATGGCTTTGTCTTCCGGTACATGCGCGATAAACACGTCCTGCTCTCTTTTTTCGCCGCGTCGTGCCAGATACAGCGACGGGCTGACGGACAGCGATGACGACCGTGCCGGCGGCAGATGACCCGGCAGCACGCGGACACCCGCGCGGAGCCTGCCGGCCTGGCCGCCCAGATCCAGTATCACATGCCAGTGTCCGCCTGCGGGAATAGTCGCCCGGTACAAAGGGGGTGTGACATACCCGCCGATATACCCGTGCTTTCTCCCGGCTCTGAACTCCTGAAAGCTGGCGTGGTCCATGATGCGCACGTTGGCCGCGCCATCCAGCGCCACTTCAACCACCCTTCCCGCCTCAACATGATTCAGGTCATAATGCTGATGCTGCACAAACATCCTCCGTAAATAACAATACGGGCTGCCGATACGCGCAAGCCCTCAATTGATTAATCGGATAGAACATGCGGCTTCTGTACTGCTTTTTTGTAATGAATCACAGTATTATTTGGTATTCTCTAATGATGAAAGAAGCTCGGTTAACGTTATCACGCTCAGCCTGTCGGCATTTTGGGAGATATAATCCAGCAGGTCTTTTATAAACGCTTCCTCAACCTGCATGTATGTCTGGTCGGTCACAGGCTCAATTTTATGTACCATGAATATCACGGCGCTGCCGTTATTCATCGCCTTGTCCACCGCGCCTGTGGCGTTCTCAAACGGCATGCCGCTGATCAGGTTACACACTTCAACGCCGTCCACCGAACAATCCTGATCAACCGCCCACAGGCTTTTTAAACTCCTGCCCGCTGCAAAGCGCTCTTTTTGCATCACCTGAACCGTGGCGTCATCGAACGCACCGCCCGGGAAAATGAGCACATCCGCGCCCCGTTTAAAACCGCGCGCCTTGAGCCACTTGCGCGCCCGCTTCATCTGCGCCGCCTTCTCTTCGTCCGTCAGCGCGGGCAAACTCACATGATTGTAAGTATGGTTGAGCATATCCCATCCGTCCATATACATCTCTGCCAGCTGATGGTATGTGATATATCCGTCCATGCCGACAGCGGCGGGAATGACGGCCACACAGCCCTTGTATCCATACTTTTGAAACAGCGGGAATCCGGCGGTGTACTGTGTATCCCAGCCGTCATCCATCACAAAAACAACTTTCCCCGTCTGGCCTGCGGCGCTTTGTGAAATGGGCTGCACATCTCCCGCTGCCGCCAGCTGCACCCGCGTCCACGTGTCCAGCGTCCATGCAGCCGTATGGCCAAGCGCCGCCGGAAGCGTGAAAAGCATCAGCGCCGCTGCCGCCACGATAACCAGATAAAGCTTGATCAGTGTTCTGTCCATTGCCAGCCCCCGTTAAATATGGGACGCATAATACGGCTGCTTGCTGCGCGCCACTTTGTTCCAGCACTCCATATTCCGGCGGCTCCAGAAATATGAGATCAACCCGCCCAGATACATCAACAGCGTGAAATACCGGTAGAACAGCACATCCAACAGTACGGCCGGCAGCATCAGCCGCCACGAGCCCTTCGGGTAACGGTGATAGCGCGATGATACCGCCAGCGACACCGCCGCATAAAGCAGGCTGACAGCCACGCAGACAGCGTGATACAGCAGAAACGTCTGTACTGCGGCAGGGTTGACAAAAGCCAGCACCAGCGCTGCCGTCAGCGTGAGCAGCGTGAAAATGCAGGACACAACGCCCACCGCCAGCGCTTCCACCAGAAAATGAAAGCTCAGGCTTTTAAAAAGAACTGTTTTGAGCAGAAAACGCCGGTGATGCACCGCGCAGTCGATAAAGCCCTTCTGCCAGCGGATACGCTGCCTTTTCAGATCACCCCAGCTTTCGGGACACTGTGTGCAGCACAGCGCCTCGGGCACAAACAGTATCTTCTTGCTGGTTCGGTGGATATGGCGCTGTATACTGATCGTGATATCGATATCCTCCCCCAGCGTCTTGCGAAACCCGCCCACCTCCAGCAGCACCTGCTTCTTAAAAGCACCGAAAGCGCCCGATATGATCGCCATTGCATTTTGCCGCGCCAAGGAGTATTTGTATATGTAAAAGCCTTTTAAGTATTCAAGCATCTGCAGCGCCACCATGATCGTGCGCATCCGCCCGAAACGTCGGCCGGCGGGCAGCGGCGCATAGCCTTGCATGATATGGATCACGCCGCCCACCGCCACCACATCCGGATCGGCAAGCGCACGGCTGATCACTTTCAACGCACCCTTTTCCATCACGCTGTCCGCGTCCAGCGTCACCACGATATCCGCGTGCGCGTACTGGATACCCGTGTTTAAGGCCGCGCTTTTTCCTGCGTTGTCCTTGTCAATCACAAAGAAATTCTTATGCCTGACAGACTGGTAGACAGCTTTGACACCCGGCAGCGCATCCGGCAGCACGGCCAACTCAAGCAGCGCGTTAAGCTGCCCCAATGTATCATCAAACGACCCGTCGTTGATGAATATCGCCTCAAAGTTCTTGTAATCGGTTTTCACCAACCCCATCACAGCGGTTGCCACGATGTCTTCTTCGTTATAGCACGGAATCAGCACGCTGATTTTCTTTTCCGGCACAGCCCGCAGCAGGGCTCTCTTGGGACGCGGTGAAAAAAGCGCGTTGAACAGATGAAACAGCGGCAGTATTGTGCTTAATAAAATGAAAAGCTCTATTGCGACCATCTCGCGCCCATTCCTATCCTTCCATGATTGCCGCAGGCCGGTAATAACGCACATAGTCAACCGCCATGCGGCTCGGGAACACCGTATGCCTGTTCGGGCTTCCCGGCCAGACGCCACCCACCGCCAGTGTCAGTATCAAAAACATTTTTTCATCCGGTACACCTCTTGTTGTGCTGTAGTAAAGCGTGTCGTCAACGAACCACCGAATGGAGTCCCGGTCCCATTCGGCCGCATACACATGAAAAGCTTCCGGATCCTCCACTACCGTCTGCCCCACATTTTTGGAAAACGTTTTGCCGTTTGTATAGTGATTGACTCCGTAGATGAGGTTGGGCTCGCTGCCGATCATCTCAAGTATGTCAATCTCGTTGCCGCTCTCATAGGCGATCAGCCAGAATGCGGGGAACAGCCCTTTACCCACCGGCAGACTGATGCGCGCCTCAAACCGCCCGAAATGAAAGTCCATTTTATCGGCTGTCTGCACCATACCCGATGTATAACGCTTGCCGTCTTTCTTCTCTTTCCGTGCTTCAAGATACAGCATGCCGTTCTCCACATACACATTGGCGGGCACATAATACTGCAGCTCTCCGTTATAACTGTTGCGCCGGTCCACCTTTGTCCACCACTCCATATTGAGCGCGGGCTTGTCAAATTCATCCTCCCAGGCGAGTATCCAGCCGCTTGGCGCTTCGTGTTCATCAACAAGGGCGTACGCCGCCGGGCCGGCATCAGGCACAGTCATCTGAATCTGCGGCTCAAGCGCCTTAACCGCCTCCTTGGACGGCTCCGTGACGGTTGTGCGCGTAACGGGCGCGGCAGCTTCCGGATAAGCCCCGGCCTGCGTATCCGGTATATCCTCCTGCTGCCCGATACTTTTATCCGCATCAGGCCGGTAACCCGTGATGTAGATGGTTAAGCACGCAATGATGATCAGCGACGTGACGGCCAGCACAACCCTTCTCATTTTCGCCTCCATGTGTGTGATGTAAAAGCATCCGGCTGCGCTGCCTGCCGCCCGGGCAGAAAAATAACCAGCTGCAGCCAGTTGAATGGACTCAGCCGGATCGTATGCAGCCATACAAGCGCCGCGAAACAGGCCCCCGTCGCACAGTTTTATGATATCATCAAGATTTCCGACAATTCCATTGGAGAAAAAGCAGTATAATAGGCGCTTTTGGTTTATCAATGTGTGTTGTGTCGAGCGAAAA
>CAZNVX010000312.1:0-4215 GCA_964576225.1 uncultured Christensenellaceae bacterium | reverse complement strand
GCGGCCAGCCTGGCCAAAACGCTGGGCGCGCAATGCTCGCTGCTGCATGTCCCGGCTTTTGTGGGCGGCAAGCAGGAAAAAGACGTGCTGATCAACAACCCGATGATCCGCGCGACGATCGACAAATCCGAGCATGCCGACATCGCCATATTCGGCATCGGCGCGCTCAGGCATTCCACCATCGTCCGCGAAGGCTTCATCTCACCGCAGGTCATCGGGCAGCTTGAGGATCTGGGCGCCGTGGGCGATATCGCGCTGCACTTTATCAACGCCGCGGGAAGCCTGGTTCATCACCCCGTCATGGATCAGATCGTCTCGGGCGACATCAAGCGGACGCGCGGCAACGCCCGGCACGCCATCGGCATTGCCGTGGGCGAAAAGAAGGTTCCGGCCATCCACGCGGCCCTGTCCGGCCACTGGCTGGATGTGCTGATCACCGATCTGCCAACTGCCAACCTGCTGCTGGCGCATGAATAAACACGGGTGCTTGATCTGCCGCCATTGTTTTTGCACGGAGCCCGTGCTACAATATCATGCGGCGGGCTTCGCGTCCGTCCAAAGCAACAAAACGACAATGTAAAAGCGAGGAAGAAGCCTGTGACATATGATTATCTGATCGTCGGCAGCGGCCTTTTCGGCGCCACATTCGCCCGCGAGGCCACACAGAAGGGCAAGCGCTGCCTGGTGGTGGAAAAGCGCAGCCATGTCGGCGGCAATATCTATTGCGACGAGGCGGACGGTATCCGCATCCACACCTACGGCGCGCACATCTTCCACACATCAAACGCGCGCGTGTGGGATTATATACGGCAGTTCGCCGCGTTCAACCACTATGTCAACGCGCCTGTTGCCAACTATCACGGCGAGCTTTACAACCTGCCGTTCAACATGAACACGTTTTCCCGCATGTGGGGCGTGGTCACGCCGGAGCAGGCCAAAGAGAAAATCGCCGCCCAGCGGACGGAGATCAGCGGCGAGCCGCAGAATCTTGAGGAGCAGGCAATATCGCTGGTCGGGCGGGACATCTATGAAAAGCTGATCAAGGGCTACACCGAAAAGCAGTGGGGGCGCAGCTGCCGCGCGCTGCCGCCGTTCATCATCCGCCGCCTGCCCGTGCGCTACACCTTCGACAACAACTACTTCTCCGACCCGTACCAGGGCATCCCCATCGGCGGCTACACGCCCATCATCGAAAAGATGCTCTCCGGCTGCGATGTGGAGCTTGACACCGATTTCAACGCGCACCGTGAGCGGCTGGGGCAAATCGCCCGCCGCGTCATCTACACCGGCCCCATCGACGCGTATTTCGACAGCGTTTACGGCCCGCTGGCTTACCGCAGCCTGAGCTTTGACACACAGCGCTTCGAGACGGACAATTACCAGGGCGTGGCCGTGATGAACTACACCGACGCCGACACGCCCTACACCCGCGTGATCGAGCACAAGCATTTCGAGTTCGGCACGCAAAGCGTCACACACGTCACATGGGAATACCCGATGGAATGGCAGCCGGGCTGCGAGCCCTATTACCCGGTTAACGACGACGCGAACCAGAAAATATTCGCGCAGTATCAGGCGCTGGCGCAAAAAGAACAGCATGTCCGCTTCGGCGGCCGGCTCGCGCAATACCGTTACGACGACATGGACAAAACCATCGCCGCCGCACTGGCGCTGGCCGGGCAGGAGCTGGGCTGATCACCCATGTGACAACAGCAGTTCCGTCCCAAGCCCGCCGGGCTCGTCAAGAATTCTTATTATTTCATTGTTGAACTTTTCCGTCTCTGAGAAAAACGGGGTGTGAGCTGAGTGTTCAAACACGATTAATCTCTTTTCAGGCGCTTTTATCACATTATAGTATTCTTCAATGAGCTCAAGAGGCGTGTTATAATCCTCACGCCCGGCAAAAAAGTAAACGGGAACCTCAATTTCAGGTACAGACTCCATATAATTATACTGATTCATAAGCCCGTCTTTATGCAGCGGCGCGCCGCCTCTGTTCATGCCGCCCAGCAAACGGCCGTAGTCGGCAAACGTGTACTCAGGCGCTTGAAAAGCGATAAAAGCCATCTCCAGCATGCTTTTGTCATAATGCCCGCCGTAGGGGACAGCCAGCTTGACAAATTTCCTGTAATCGCTGTGACAGAGAGCCGGGTTTTCAATGCTGTCCAGTTTTTCAAGCCCGCTCTGATCATCGCCTTTCATCATCTCCTGCCGCAGCCAACCTTGGGCGATTGCCACCGCCCTGGCATGGTCAACGACCTGACCGACAGCGAAATAGCCATGAAATTTCTCCGGATATTCCTGAACCAGCTCAATGCCCAGTTGGGTGCCAAAAGAGTGCCCCAGAAGATAGATTTTCTCCTGCCCCAAACTGTTTTGCAGATAACTGATGATCAATAGGGCGTCATCCTTTAACTGCTCAACCGTCATTGTTTGTTCCACGAAACCGCCGTGGTTTGATTTGCCGGCGCCCCTCTGATCCCAGTGAACCACAACATATTTTTCTTCCAACGCATGGTCAAGGTGATGCGACATGGACATTTGCGCAGAGCCCGGCCCTCCGTGAAGCCAGAGCAGAACCGGATTGTTCCGGTCTTTGCCCCGAATGGATATCCATTGCTTTTGGCCGTTAACGTCAAGCGCCAGCAGCTCGGCAACGCTTCCCTTAAGCTCCGCGCCCTTTTCATCCCGAAAAGGTCTGGCCATGGGCGTTACACCCAACAAAAATACGGCTGCTGTGATCAAAACGAATAAGACGATCAAGACAGTCAGCAATGATCTTATTGCTTTCTTCATTATTCTCCCTTTCTTCTCTGCAAATGGCTGAACGGGACCGGTATGATTGGATGATACCATATATGCAATAAACAGTAAACCAGCCGGTATGCTGCTGGCAACCGCCGGCCACCTATTCAGCATACGGGGACTTGAGCTTTGATGAAAAAGACCCCGCAATTGCAGGGCCTTGATTATCTGATATACAACTGATTGTCACAAATGCGACGCATCCTGCACTATCCACTCAACACAAGGAGATTCACAGTCATTTCTTGTTTGGGAACTGCCAGACGAGAACGGTGTGGCTTGCCTTGTTGCGACATATGTCTCTTTTCAAAGGTTCTTCTCAATCACGCCTTTCAAAATATCCATGCCCTTGTCGATCTGCTCGAGCGTCGCCATCGAGAAATTAAGCCGGAACGTGTTCTCATGCCCGCCCTGGGGATAGAAATGCGTGCCGGGCACAAACGCCACGCCCGCGTCCACGCTCTGCTTAAACAGCGCCGTGGTGTTCATCCCCTCCGGCAGCGTCACCCAGATAAACAGACCGCCGTCCGGTCTGGTGTAGCTCAATCCCCCCGGGAACCCCGCCAGCTTTTTGAGCATCGCGTCCCGCTTTTTCCGGTAGTCCGCGCAGATGGTCTCGATGTGCTTTTCCACCTTGCCGGAGCGCATATAAGCCTCCACGATCTCCTGCGACAGGTTGGCCGTGTGCAGGTCCTCGCCCTGCTTGCAGATGTTGTACTTTTCGATGATACGCCTGTCCGCCACCGCCGCGCCCACGCGCAGCCCCGGCGATATGATCTTCGAGAAGCTCAAAAGGTATATCACATGGCCGCCGTCGTCAAAGCTCTTGATGGGCGGCACCGGCTCGCCCGAATACCGCAAATCGCAATACGGGTCGTCCTCCACCACCAGCACGCCGTGTTTTGCGCACACGGAGAGCAGCTTTTTGCGGCGGCTGGCCGGCATGGTGCGTCCGGACGGGTTCTGGAACGTGGGAATGGTATACACGAACTTCGGGCGGTGCGCTAATATCTTCTCCTCCAGCGCATCCACGATCATACCGTCCTCGTCCATGTCCACGCCGATCACATCCGCCTCATACGTCAGAAACGTCTGCAAAGCGCCCAAAAAAGTGGGCGATTCGGTGAGTATCACGTCGCCCGGGTTACACAGCGTTTTGGCTGCCAGCCCGATGCCCTGCGTCGAGCCGGACGTGATGATCACCTCCTCCGGGCTTGCCTTGATACCGCGGCCTTGAGCCATGCCCAGCACCGTCTCTTTCAAGTGGGCAATACCCGGCGTGCCGCCGTACTGCAGGATGCAGCAGCCGTTGCCGCGCAGAAGCTCCGCGGAAATCTGCGCAATATCCTCCGCCGGAAAGCTCTCCGGCGCCGGGTTGCCGCCCGCGAACGATATCATCCCCGGCTGCCC
>CAZNVX010000311.1:3731-4217 GCA_964576225.1 uncultured Christensenellaceae bacterium | reverse complement strand
CATCACATACTGGCGAGCGAATACCTCTGGACGCATGCCGAACCGATCGGCGCGGTCAAGCGCCTGCTCAATGTACTCAAAGAGCAGCTCGGCGGGCAGGATGTGCGCGTCACCGCTGTGGGCACCACAGGCAGCGCCCGGCGGCTTATCGGCGCGATGACAGGCGCGGCGGTGGTGAAGAACGAGATCACGGCGCACGCCATCGGCACGCTGGCGCTGTATCCGGACGTGCGCACCATATTCGAGATCGGCGGGCAGGACTCAAAAATCATACTGATCGAGAACGGCTTCGTGGTGGACTACGCTATGAACACGCTGTGCGCCGCGGGCACCGGCGCGTTCCTATCCAGCCAGGCGCAGCGCCTCGGCGTGGCGGTGGAGCAGTTCGGCGAAATCGCGCTCACATCCCATAAGCCGACGTCCATCGCGGCAAGATGCACGGTTTTCGCGGAAAGCGATCTTGTTCACAAGGCGCAGATTGGTCAC
>CAZNVX010000311.1:0-3721 GCA_964576225.1 uncultured Christensenellaceae bacterium | reverse complement strand
TAACTATCTCAACAACGTGGGCAAGGGCAAGAAAATCGTCCCGCCCATCGTGTTTCAGGGCGGCGTCAGCAAGAACGTGGGCGTCAAGAAGGCGTTTGAGGACGCGACGGGGCATGAGGTGACGGTGGACAAAAACGGCCACCTCACCGGGGCGCTAGGCTCCGCGATACTCGCGAGGAAATCGGGTGCGGACGGCAGCTTCGATTTCGACATCGCCGACATCGAGTTCATCACCCGCGGCGTGGAATGCGGCCGCTGCGCCAACCACTGCGAAATCATCTGCATCTATCAGGAAGATAAGCTGCTGGACGCTTGGGGTAACAAATGCGAACGGGGCGCGGTGATGCGGTAGCGCGGTATCTGACCGGCAGCTCCGCAATACTCGATCCATTAGGCCGCAAGCCGGGCGTCAGCTTTTTAAAGGCATCCTGTCATTCCGAGCCTGCGAGGAATCCCCTTCTGCAAACAACAATCCATGGATTTCTAGGCAAGCTCGGAATGACCAAATAGGGTTAAACGACAGCTTATACGCCCGTGAGTCCGGGCTTTTTTATATTGACAATTATTGAACGGGCGCATACAATTTAAGGTAACAGTTTTATATTATGGGTATTTTCAACACTTTAATGACGTACCCTTCGTTCAATCGCTGGTATAGAGGAGAAT
Source organism: uncultured Christensenellaceae bacterium (assembly GCA_964576225.1). GTDB lineage: Bacteria > Bacillota > Clostridia > Christensenellales > SZUA-584 > SZUA-584. The sequence continues at coordinate 3,055 of CAZNVX010000311.1, read as the reverse complement.
ATGATAAATAAACTAATAGAGAAAAAATATTGAAAATAAGCATATTCGTTATTGCTACCCTTCTTTACGTCGTTATGATACTATTGGTTACTGGATGCAGCGACCGGAATAAGCTTGTAATTGATGAAGCCACGTTTTCTAGTGAAATAGAAAACGACCTCGGTCACGATGTACAAGATGATAATGAATCCTATTGTGAAGATGATTATCAAGAAGAAGTGTTTGATAGCCCTGTTGATCTTGTTAGCTTCTCAAACTTGGAAGATTTTAATTCTTACTTAAAAAAAGCTGAAAAAGGCGGGGATGTCGCTGATTTAGCATCATTGAAGAAATACTATCTCCCTACAAGAATTCCTGAAGAATACAAGCTTTATAAGATTACAGCGGGTGTTGAAGATATTGGTTTTTGGTATCTGCCGAAAAGCTATCTTGATTCGGAGGATTCGATTTTCAGGGGTGAAGCATCTCAAAAGCATTATCTCTTTATTTGTACCAGAAATGGAGACATGGAAGGCGTCAAGCAATTCGAATTAGAAAGTAGCGATTTAATTGATAACAAATACTATTTATATAATGCTTCGACAGATATTCTATTTTGGGAACAAGACGGTAATCTCTTAATGCTGTACTTGCCTGTGGGTATTGCTTCAAAGCTTGTAAACAACGAAAGCATATCAGAATTGTGCAAATCTCAAGCAGTAATGGTAGATTAGTTTTATTGGATTGGCTTTAGCCATTGATGGGTCATACATGCAAAACCGGCCTGCCGTCAGCAAGCGGCAAGCCGGGTTTTTGCTGTCATCTTATGTTTCTGTGCGTTAGTCAATGTCGTCGTCCAGATACGCCACCAAATCGCCCGCTTCATCGTAGTCGTCGTCCATATCCGCCACCATGTCCCAACTGCCCGGCACGCCGTACCAGCCATCCTGCTCAGAGAGCGAGGCAAAAGGATACGGCCCGTATCCACGGTAATAGCACCGCCCGAACTGGTCGCAGCACCGTCCGAAACGGTCAATGTAGAAGCATCTCTGCGGCGGGAAACCAGGAAAAAACGGGAAGATCACGGGACCGGGGAAGAAAGGCCGCCTGATCGGAAATCTTCGGGGGAATCTGCCCCTGGGAAAGCCTCTCCTCGGAAAGCCGCGTCTGGGAGCAACACCGCGCGGAAAACCGCGCCTTGGAAAGCCGCGCTGCGCAATCTGCTGCGGGTCGCGGGAGCTGTCATAATCATCCGGCATAATATCCTACCACCTGTATATTTAATCAGCCTGTACAAGGCTGTTACTTATATTATATGCGAAGTGATTGTTCTGGTGATAAGCAACCGTATCCGCAGGAGCAGGAGAATACAGTTACAAGCATGAAACATACTAATTACAGACAGCGCTGAAAAGACCAAGCGAATTTAGTAGAATACTCAGCCGCATTGAGGAGTCTGATGAGAAAAGGATTAACAAAGAGAATAATGCTTTGGGTGACTCTGATGCTGATTGCTTCAGTTATAGTTTACTACAGCGTCGAGGTTATTTCTGCGCGCATGGCAACGATGAAGCTGGTTGAAGAAATTTTAGAGTCTGATAATATCGACATGGATGCAAAAGATTTATCTTCGGAACAGAAGGAGATACTGATCAAGGTCGAGGACCCAAATTTCTATGCCCATCACGGTATTGATTTTGCCACACCGGGAGCCGGTTGGACGACGATCACGCAGAGTCTCGCCAAGAAACTGTATTTTAAGAGCTTCGAGCAGGGTCTCATGAAAATTAAGCAGACGCTGTGCGCATGGCTGGCGCTTGACCCGCTCGTGGACAAGGACATCCAGCTCACACTGTACATCAATATGATGTACTTTGGCAACGGTGTTCAGGGGCTTTGTGACGCTGCAGAGTATTATTACGGAAAAGCGGTGTCCGAACTCACAGAGGACGAGTACATATCGCTGGTTGCCTGCCTGATCAGCCCGGAGGAGCTCAACATAGCGGACTATCCGGAAGAAAATGCCAATAGGTCGGCGCGTATCAAAAAAGTGTTGTCGGGTGAATATACGCCGCAGGGGCTGTTTGATATTACGTATGAAGGCGCCGATTAATCTAGAAAAATATTTTGCAGTCCTAACAATATCGTCTGGTATAAGGCGTTGACTTGAGTTATGATATAACTGTTACATTTATCCACCCTTCAATTTATTTAATAATATTAACGGAGGGCTGTTACAATGAACAGGATCACAATAGTCTGGTATCGTGTGTTTCAGTTTTGCTTCTACAAAGCCGCGCGGCTGTTAAAATGGCGCAAGCCGGTGCTGCTGTCCGGTGACGGCTGCGTTTTAAAGCTCCCGTCCGTCATCAAGTCGTTTGGCTTGAAAAATGTCTTGGTGGTGACCGACACCAGCATCATAGCGCTGCATCTTTGTGACGGCCTGTTAAAAGCGCTGGAGCAGCATGGCATGCGGTACGCTGTGTTTGACGGCGTGAAGGCCAACCCTACGATCGATATCATTGAAGAGGCGCGGGCTGCATACTTGGAAAACGGCTGCGACGGCTTCGTGGCGTTCGGCGGCGGTTCGGTGATTGACACCGCCAAGGCTGCCGCGGCACGCATTGCCAGGCCGAACAAGACCATCTCGCAGATGGGCGGTTTTTTAAAGGTGGGGAAGAGGACGCCGCCTTTGTTTGCGGTCCCCACAACAGCGGGAACCGGTTCCGAGGTCACCATCGCCGCCGTGGTGACGGACAGCGTGACGCATCATAAGTACGCTATCAACGACCCGCAGCTGATACCCGTCTGCGCCGTGCTGGACGCCGGGCTTACAAAGGGGCTGCCCCCCGAGATCACCGCGCTCACCGGTATGGACGCATTGACCCACGCGGTGGAAGCCTATATCACACGCGGTGTGTCCAAACGCTGCCGCCGGCTGTCTGAGGATGCCGTCAGGCTTGTGTTTGCCAACATCGAAACAGCTTACCGCGACGGCTCAGATTTGGAGGCGCGGCACAATATGCTGCTGGCGTCGTTTTACGCGGGGGATTCTTTTACCCGATCCGGGTTGACG
>CAZNVX010000310.1:0-4232 GCA_964576225.1 uncultured Christensenellaceae bacterium | reverse complement strand
CGCCGTATACTTCGGTCAGCACAAGACCGTCTTCACCCAGGCTGAACACGCACCGCTCTGTCACATACAGCACGTTCTGCCCTCTTTTGTGCGCGTGCTTGGCCGAGAAGCTGACCGCTTCGATACATGGCTTGAATTTGAGCGTCTGCCCCTCATGGAGAATACGCACGCCGTCTTTGTCCTGCTCCACTTCAAGCCCGATCGCCGAAAATGTCATGCAGAACACCACATTCTTGGTGGCTGTGGTGATGTTGGCAAAGCCGCCGATACCCGCGAAGCGCCCGCCCACCACATGCGCGTTCACATTGCCGTATTGATCCGCTTCATACCCGCCCATAAAACAGGTCGTGATGCCGCCCCCGTCATAAAAATCGAACTGCTGCGCCATGTCGGTGATAATATCCGCACCGATGGTGGCGCCAAACGCGATACCGGGCGCCGGCAGGCCGCCAATGCCGCCCGACTCCACCGTCAGCGTGATATGCTCCAGCACGCCGGTTTTTGACGCATACCGACCCACCATCTCTGGTATGCCGATGCCTATGTTGACAACACTGTGCGCCTTGAGCTCTTGCGCGGCGCGCGCCCCGATGATTTCATGAGCCGTTTGCGTTTCCTTGTGCCCGCGCTTGCCGGACAGCCTCATACGCCCCATCCAGTAATTCATGTGGCTGGGCGGCACATGGATGTCGCCCGAAAGTGTCGGGTTATACGTTTCGACAAGAAACTGTTTTTGTTCGGGGCAAACAACGACCGCATCCACCAGCACACCCGGTACGATCACATTGCGCGGACGGGAGAACTCATGGCTGACCCGTTCCACCTGCATAATCACAATACCGCCGTTGGCCTTTGCAGCCTGCGCCGTGGCCAACGCGTCTATGGAAACACACTCCTTTTCAAATGTAATGTTGCCGTTTGGATCTACCGTTGTGCCCCTCATCAGCGCCACATCAATTCTTGGCGTATTATAGTAAAGATACTCCTTGCCGTCGAGCTGCACCACCGAGACCAGCTCTTGTGTGGATCTTTCATTGAGCCCGGGGCCGTCAAGACGAGGATCCACAAAAAGCCCGATTCCCACCTCGCTTAAATATCCGTCCTTGCGCGATGCGGCTGCCCTCAACGTATGAGAGAGGACGCCAAGCGGCAGGTTATACGCCTCAATATCGCCGTTATAGGCCATGCGCACCGCTGCCGGCATGCTGCCAAAATGCCCCGCAATCACGCAGCTGACAGCGCCTGCGGCGATATAAGGATCGGCGTAACGGCTCTCGTCCCAGCCGCCAAAACCCGATGCGCAGAACAGCGTCAGGTTGCGCGGATGGCCGGAGGAAATAAAACGGCGATGAATCGCTTCGTGCAGCATTTCAGGGTTTCCCAGCGTCAAAAAAGAATTGATGCATATGGTGTCGCCGTCACGCACAAGTGCTGCAGCTTCATCGGCACTGATAATCTGAAACATGGCGATTCTCCTTAAACGTGGGGATAACTGCATTATATATTCTTTTTAAAATCACGGCAATAGGGACGAATCAACCAAAAAGCAAAAGAAGATGCTTCAAAATACAAGCATCTTCTCTGACTGCCGCAGCGAATATAGTAATCAGCTTGCAGCCGGCGTTGGCGTGGGTAAATTTCCGCCCGGTGTTACCTGACCGCCCTGATCGCCAGCGCCCTGACCGCCAGCGCCACCCGGCTGGTTTTCGGTTCCCGGAACCGGAGTCACATCGCCCGGTAATAGATTGTCACCAGGAATGATGAGGTCTCCTTCAGGCAAGACGTTGTCGGCAGCGCCGCCATCATCAAAGATGTTGGGCGTCTGCATGATAGGCGTGCCGACAGGCGCATTGTTGTTAGGCGCACAACCAGCCAAAGACGCGGCAAGCAACATCACTGCGATAATGGGAATTAATAATTTTCTCATTCAATTCGCCTCCTTTGAATTTATTCTTCACCATTGGAGACACAATTATGATGAGACGTTCATGACAAAAAAAACCTGCTATCGTCCGATAAACTCTCTTAAAATACTGCCGCGCGGCACAAGGTTTTCGTTATCGACACTCAAAAAATAATTCAAAAATTTGAGCAGACCGAGCGCGTCCGGATAATTCTCCATCTGGGGCGTAAAGCTTTTCAGCTCGCTGTATGCATGTTTTTTTAGTATCAGGGGTTCGTAAAGCAATGTGGAGTTGAACATCACATCGGCGTGTTCCTGATATGGCAGTATATACTTATATTCCCCCCGACGGACGGAATCCCAAACCTGCAGTGTTTGGGCAAACGAATACCCGCGTGTGCGCTTGTCCCTCACCAACCGCCGCAACAGACGCAAATCCTCCGGAATCACAACGCTGTGGCTGTCGATGTTGAGCGTGGTAAGCGGCGACACAAACACACGAAATTTTTTGGAATCATCCACACCGTGTGTCAGGGCTTCGTTGAGACCATGAATACCTTCTATGATCAGTATATCCCCGCGAATACGCAATGGCAGCGTTTCACTCCGCCGACCCAAAAGAAAATCGAAGCGCGGTATATGCGCTTCCTGACCTTCCAGCAGCAGATTGACATCGCGGACCAATTTCTCTGTGTCCAGTGCCTCAATGCTCTCAAAATCGTATCGACCCTCGCTGTCACGCGGTAATTCGGCGCGATCCCGGTAGTAGTCGTCAACGGATATCGGCTGGCAGCGTTTGCCCAGCACCTTAAGGTGAACCGCCAGACGCGAAGCGAACGTGGTTTTTCCGGAAGAGGATGGGCCCGCAACCAGCACAATGCGAACATTTGGGAGTGTGGCGATCCGCTGCGCGATTTCGGCGATGGTGCGCTCATGCAGCGCCTCGTTGACTTCTATGAAGCCCTCGATGTCGCCGCGGCGCACCATGTTGTTGAGGTCGGCCACATAGGATACACCCAGCACACTGGCCCACCGCTCGGCCTGCCGGAATACTTCGCTGTATTTTGGCTGTGTGATAATGGGCGTTCCAGCCTCAATATACGGCGTAGGATATGTCAGCATCAGCCCGTCGGCATATGGGTGCACCTGCGCGCCTGCTAAATACCCCGCGCTTTTGGGCATGACGCCGTGAAAATAATTATGCAGGCCGCCATATTCGTACAACCGGTAGTAATCAAAGGGGCGAAAAGCAAGCAGCGCTGCTTTGGAAAACAGACCCTCGGAAAGCATGATTTTTCTGGCTTCCTCCACACGCAACCTTGTGGGTACAAACGCCTCGTCCGCATCAATCAGCGCATCCATACGCTGCTGCAGCGCGGCAATATCGCCGGGCTGCAAATCCTCCATCTCACAATAAAGCCCGCCGCAAAGCATATGCTCAACCACCAGCATGCGGCTTTGAAAAAGCTCTCGTGCCGCACGGTACAGCACAAACGTTGCCCCGTGCATAAACACGCGGGATGCCTGCTCACTGTCTCTCGGAGATAGAAACCTGACCACGGCCTCCGGCTCGGGCGCATCAGCCAGGGAAACGATTCGCCCGTTCATCAGCGCACATACCGCTCCCGCCGCCCCTGCCGATTTGGCAAGCTGCCAAAGCTGCGTATCTGCATCACACGCGATTCTCAGTTGTTTATTCTCTCTATCGGCGACAGTGCAATAGCTTTCCATATGACCTCCATATTGTTCTTTCTTTTATAATATAACCTTTACGGCGTGCAAATCTCAATACCAACCTTACCAAATCTGCCATAATCGTGTCGGAGCGCCTGTTATCGCGTCCCAATCGTTTAGGATTCAGATTTTTTGACATTGAAAAACGTTTGATATAGAATAAAAACCAAAGAGTTGGCTGCGGTTTTTATTTTGCGGAGGTGACGTGGTGAGATTATCGTGCGGACAGATTCGCGCCATTGCGGTGCTTGTTTTTATCATGGCCGTTGCAGGCATAACGGGCCTGCTTGGCGGGTTAATACCCGGCACGATACAGACAGCCAAGGCCGAAGAGTTGGCCTCAGCGCCCGCGCCCGCGCCGCTGCCCGTCGTCAAGCAGCCGCTGCCATTTGCTGAGCTGGCCCCAACCATCACCATGTCATTTGAAGAGCTGGTGGGTGACAACGGCGTTTATCTGGACGGGTCGCAAATACCGCCCGTGCCCGCGGCTGATACATACAAGCTCGTCATCAACGAGTATCACCAGTTCGGGACTGTATACAAAAAGGACGACAGCGGGGCTTTTGACGTTCCCGTTCGCTATTTGATTGTCAGC
>CAZNVX010000309.1:0-4241 GCA_964576225.1 uncultured Christensenellaceae bacterium | reverse complement strand
CGATTCCGTGCACGATATCGACCTGATGAACTGGTTTACCGGCAAGCCTGTCAAGACCGTATATACGATGGCGGTCAACGCGCGCAATCTGCCCCACTACGATGTGGGCTGGGTCAACCTCCAATACGAAAACGATACGCTGGGCGTGTCTGAGAGCATCTGGAACCTTCCATCCAAAACGCCCTACGCCATTGACGCGCGCATGGAGATCATCGGCACGAAGGGCGCCATCTATATCAACGAAGCGGCCAGCCCGCTGGTGATCGACGACTCGAACGGGCGTTCCATCGCCGAAACAGTATACTGGCCGACCGTCCACGGCAATATCACGGGGGCGCTGCACAACGAGCTGGCTTACTTTATCGACTGCATACTCAAGGGTAAATCGCCGTCCATCATCACGCTCGAGGAATCGAGGTATGTGATTGAGGTGATCAATGCCGCCGAGGAATCGGCAAGAACCGGACGGGTGGTCAGCCTTTAGAGAACCGCAATGAGGCAGGAATAACGGTTACGCAGGGATGCGGCTGACAGGGCCGCATGCAGCAATCTAGTCAAAAGTATTGCCGGCCGGCACAGGCGGCAATATGGAAATAATAAGGAGGAGAAGTGAAATGTTGAAAAAAGCGACTGTGTTGTTTCTCGTGCTGCTGATGACCGCAGCGATATTCATTGGCTGTGCGCAGCCAGCGGCGGAGCAGCCGGCGGCGGAGCAACCGGCGGCGGAACAACCGGCGGCAGAAAAACCAGCGGAGCAACCGGCGGCGGAGCAGCCGGCGGCCGAGCAGCCCAAAAACCTGACCTTTGGCTACATTGCCTGGAACATGAAGGACGAATGGAATCAGTATGGTGAGGCGGCTTTCCGCTGGGCAGCTGAGAAGAAGGGCGTGACGGTGATTACAGAGGACGGGAAAAACAGCCCCGAGGAGCAGGTGAAGATTGCGGAAGGCTTTATCAACCAGGGTGTGGATGCGATATCGATATTCCCCTGCACGCCGGAGGTGGGCGCGACAATCGTCCGCATGTGCAACGAAGCAGGCATACCCATAGCGATTGAAAATATCTTCCTGCCGGAAGACGGATCCGCAGGCGATTTTGTGGGCCAGGTGGCCTGTCAGTACAACGATATCGGCTATGCGGCATTCCAGTATATCGCTGAGACTTTCCCGGGCGCCAAGGTGTTCTACTGCGCAGGCTCGGTGGGCATGGGCGTTTATGAGAGCTACAAGATCGGCGTGGACCAGGCGCTTAAGGATTTTGCCGATAAAGTGACGCTGGTGGAGACGCTTCACGGTGACTGGGAGACGGAAAAATCCATGCAGGTGACGCAGGATTTCATTGCCACCGGCAAGGAATTTGACGTCATATTCGCGAACAACGACCTGCAGGCCAGAGGCTGTTACAACGCGCTCAAGGAAGCCGGTATGACCGACATACCGATTATCTCAACGGGCGGCGCGCCTGTGGGCCTTGACATGATCGCGGAGGGAACTGAGTATGCCAACATGACCGCGCCGGTCAACATTCAGGGGTTGATCGTGTTCCGGTTCCTGTGGCAGAAATTGAACGGCGTGACTATCACCGAAACAAAGATACCGCTGCCGATCATCCCTGTGGACGCCAGCAATCTGGCAACGGCCATCAGCTGGGACAACAACGAGGGAGCGCTCGAATATATCGGCGGCATTAATCCGTAAGAAACGCTGAGCGGGACTGAGGCAGCGGGGCGCCGCCATGCAGGCGGCGCCCCGCAGCCGGTATGCGCGCTGTGCGCCGGGACAAAGGCGGGCACACAGTGAAAACGGGCAGATTTAAGTTGGTGAAATGTATGAGCATGGATGATAAAAAGCCGATCATCGAGATGAAGGATATCGTAAAAACCTTTCCCGGCGTTGTGGCGCTCAACAAAATGACGATTGACCTTTTTGAAGGGGAGATCCATTGCCTGGTGGGAGAAAACGGTGCGGGAAAGTCCACGCTGATGAAAATACTTTCCGGCGCCTACCACCCGGACAGCGGCTCGATCTATGTGGACGGCAGAAAATACAACGGCATGACGTCGCTGCTTTCGCGCGAACTGGGCATCAGCATCATCTATCAGGAGAACCTGCTTGTGCCGGCCATGAATGTGGTGGAAAACGTGTTTGTGGGGAACGAGATGCTCAGCGGCGGCTTTGTCAACAAAAAGAAAATGGCTGAAATCGTGCGTGAGCAGTGCGGTGAGCTGGGCATCCAGCTGAACCTGAACCGGACGATCAGTCAGCTGAGCGTGGCCGAACAGCAATATGTGAAAATATTAAAGGCGTTGGTCACAAAACCGCGAATACTCATCATGGATGAACCCACATCAATGTTTAATGTGGAGGATGCCGGGCGCGTGCTCAATATTGTGAAAAACATTGCCGGCAACGGCGTCAGCATTATATATATATCACATTTTCTCAAAGAAGTGGTACAGATTGCCGACAGAATCACCGTGATCAGAGACGGGGTGCCGGTGAAAACCTATGAAAACAAGGGAGTCAGCCTGGACGAGATTGCCAGCGATATGGTTGGGCGCCCTGTGGATATGTTTTATGAAAAGGACATCCATCCCATTGGGGATGTCGTGTTCGAGGTGGAGAATCTGGTTATCGCCAAAGACGCGCCGCCCGTGAGCTTTTCGGTGCGCAAGGGCGAGATACTGGGCATTGCCGGTATGGTGGGCTCCGGGCGGACGGAGATCGCCAACGCCATCGTGGGAGCCGCCCGCAAGGTGAGCGGCGTCATCCGGTATAACGGCAAAGCGCTGACCATTCACAGCCCGCGCGACAGCATCAGACACGGCATTGCTTACATCACGGAGGACAGACAGCAGCTGGGGCTGATGCTCAACGGCAGCATTGTCGAGAACCTCACGATTGTGGGGCTGGATCAGCGATTCAGGCAATTATTCATCAGTGTGAAGAGAACAATTCCCAAGGTCAAGGACATTATCAGCGGCCTTAAGATTAAGATGGCCAGCCCGCTGCAGGCAGTGAAAAACCTGTCGGGCGGCAACCAGCAGAAGGTGGTGCTGGGCAAATGGCTTTTCACTGACTGCAGTCTGTTTATATTTGACGAACCCACGCGGGGAATTGACGTGAACGCCAAGGCTGAATTCTACAAGATCATGTCGCAGCTGACCAGAGAGGGAAAATCCATCATATTGATATCATCGGATATGCCGGAGATCATTTCGATGTGCGACAGAATCGCCGTGCTGAGAAAAGGCCGGGTGGAACGCATATTGAACAAGGATGAGATCACGGAAAACTCGATTATACGATACGCGCTGGAGGTAAAGGAAGATGGGGAAAGCAAACACGCCGGCTAACACGGAATCGCCGAATAAGACAAAAAGGCTTGATTATTTAAGAATACTGAGGGATCAGCGCATACTGCTGCTTGTGATCATCGTCATTCTGGCCGTGGTGGTGGGCGCGATCAATGCGCGGTTCTGGGATCCGAACAACATCGTATCCATTTTCCAGCAGATTGCCGTGGCAGGCCTTTTGACGATGGCGATGGGCATGTTGCTGCTCTCAGGGGGTATTGACCTGTCGATCGGCAATATCATGATACTGTCCGGCTGTGTGATGTCGGTGCTGCTCACGAGGGGATCGCCCATTTGGCTGGCGGTGCCGGCGGGGCTGCTGGTATCCGTGGGGTGCGGTTTTTTCAACGGCCTGATCATTTCAAAAAGCCGCTGCATGCCGCTGATTATTTCGCTCGGCACAAGCGGCATTTTTTTCGGTATCGCGCTTTTGATCACGGACGGCAAGTTCATGTCGTTTAAACTGGCGTTTGAAGGCCTGCGCATACTCAAGCTTTTCAACGTGATACCCATCACATTGCTGGTTTTCATCTTCCTGGTGATCGTTGCATCCATCATCATCAACAAAACGCGGTTCGGGCGGCGCGTGGTGGCCATCGGCGGAAACGAGAAAAATGCGTATCTGTCAGGCATCAAGGTGGATCTGTACAAAATTATGACGTATGCGATCAGTGGGCTATACTGTGGTATTGCGGCGATACTGTATGCATCGCGCCTTGATTCGATCACCGCGCAGGGCGGCTCAGGCTATGAACTGACGGCTCTGACGGGCGCGATCATCGGCGGTATCACCTTCGAGGGCGGCAAGGGAACAATCTTCGGTGCGTTTCTGGGTGTTGTTTTTATGGGCGTTATATCCAACACCATGACGATACTGAGCGTCAAC
>CAZNVX010000308.1:0-4249 GCA_964576225.1 uncultured Christensenellaceae bacterium | reverse complement strand
CAGATTTCCCGTATTCCCCTCAACATTTTTTTCATTTTGGCCTCCATAAATCCAGATAGTATCATTCAGCCTGGAGCAATATTATAGCATTCAGACTGAAAAACAGGCAAGATATCCAAAACCTTTTAAATCAGACTATAGAAATTAGTAGATAATTTTATCAGCGTGCTTTTTTATCGGATATCGTTCTTTATAGTCTTGTTTCTTTTCCTTCAATTCCGACTGTTTCTCCGCAATAATCATAGACCGTTCCATAACAGTGTCACACAGTGTCACTCTCTTCCGTAGCTTCTTGAGCCTTGTGGTCACGATGCTTAATTGCGTGCATAGATGTGTCCTGCCTTCCTCTGATACAGACGTACGGCGTTTTTCATTTAACAATGCATCTCGCTCGGTGTTCAGGATGGCTATTTGCTGCTCCGTTTTTGTACGAAAAACGCTTAGCTGCTCCTTGCTGTTAATACCGTGCCGGTGCAGAAACCTCGCTTGCTCGGAGATGGTGTCCAGTAGTCGCAAATCCTCGCGCAATAAAAAAGGCGCATGGCCAGACGGTTGGCGCTGCGCCTCTCGGAGCTTATATAGATAGTAGAAATATAGCGCGCGAAGCCCCTTCCATGTGACGCGGGAAAGCCTAAAATCTCCACGCACCTTTATGCGTTTGACGGTGGGCGGCGCTGGCTTTGGAGGTCGTTCCGGCATCCTTTGACGGAGAATGCGTTGCTTTATGGCCTCCTCAGTGTAGCTGTCGCCAAGCGAGCGAAGACGCACAAACCGTTCCTTGCCTTGTGGCCGCACCTTTATGTACTTGCCGCCCGTGACGACTTCGTAGCCCTTTTCCTTCAGGCTGCGAATGAACGCCTGAAAGCTCATGGATACCATAACTACCTGATCCACATCCTCGCGGATGGCGCTGCGCCATGTGCGCTGTCCTTCATTCTCAGCTTTCCATTCGGCATAGTGCTTGGTTCTGCCGCACTCAGGATTCTCCACAATAGAAAGTCCATACGCCCTGCATATCCTGTCGGATGTCTGCCGAAGCAGCCGATATGACGCGTTGCAGTCGTTATACTTCTTTCCATCCAAAAACGATACTGAATTGATTACGAAGTGGTTATGCAGATGCCCTTTGTCAAGATGAGTTGCGATGATGATTTCAAACCGATCTCCCCAAAGCTCCTGTGCCAGTTTCACGCCGATCTCATGCGCGATATTCGGCGTCGTTTCTCCCTTGGCGAAGGACTGATATGCATGAAAGGCTAGAATTCCATCCTCTTTGCAAAAGCGCCGCTTGGTCATAACCATCTGATCGCGGGCTGTTTCAGGATCGCAGTTCAGACCGGTGACAAACAGCTTCTTTTCCGTCTTGTGATCCTGCATCGTATAATCCATCACATCGCCAAGCCCTTGCAACTCGTTTTGTGAATATAAGGACGCGTCGGTCTTATCCGGATTCTTGGCGTAGTTGACAACCTTGTCGAGCCTGCCCTTGATATCCCAAATCGCCGTCGTCGCCATAGTCTATATACTCCTTCTTTCCGGCAGTGTTACCGCCTTTTGAATTTCCAATATTGCTTTTCGCAAATGCGCCGCTTCTCGTTCAAAACTTGCTTCATTCACGTATCCCGTTGTATTTGCCTTTGCCGCAAGTTGATTGATATTACCACCAATAGCGCGCAGCTCACGTATCAAATTGAAAAAGTCAACGGGCGGCAGTTCCTTTGGTGTATACCCATTGATCATAGAGCGCAGGTAATTTTCTTGTGACAATCCAGTTCTTTTTGCATTGTCACGTAACCGCTGACTTTCAGCTTCATTCAGCCAAACCTGGGCACGGATATCTCTTTTTCGCATTCTATTTTCATCACCTCTATTGCGTATTGAAGGGGTATTAGGGGCAACCAGCCCCTAACAAAGCGGATTTTGGGAGACAAAATCCAGTGCTTGCTAAGACAACGCAGAGCGTTGCCCCTATACCTGCCGGGAAAGAAATCATCGTTCATAGTCTCGCGCATTGCGGCTCTCCGGCGTTCTCGCATGGCTTCTTTCAAAATGATCCAGCTGTTTGAATCCGAAACTGTCCACATAATATGCGGTGCTTTTATCACGCTCTTTGACCACAATCACGTCGCTCACCGATAAGGAATGCCCTTTGAAATCCTTCGGATGCTCCATATTGAACTTATAGAACAGGTTCTCCAGCGTTTCATTTGGACGCATGCGGTCGGAGTAGACCAGGTCATAATTGCGGATATCGCATTTGATACCGTTTTTTTGGAGGTAATCGAAAGATTCAAATCGTATACCGTGCAGATCATCGGATTGCTTAAGCTGATATATTGAAAATTGGCGTTGTGTTGAGGGCGTACGCGCTGAATCCTCATTTAAGGACTCAGGTGTATCTTGATGCTCGACTTCCTCATGTTCTAATTCAGTGGCCGTTGCTTCCACCTTCTGGACCTCAATCCGACCACCCATCGAATAGAACAGTTCCGGCGATTCAAAGAGCTTTGCATACTTCTCGGCCAGCTTATCCGACAATTCAGAAAAATTGTCCTCACTCAATCCCACGATGAGGAAGGTTCCGGCGATGATATCGAACATCTCACCGCTTTTGCTGTAGATGGCGCGGTTGAGCGGTAACCTTTCCATTTTTCCTTCTTCGTTGCATACCAGCCCAACTAAATCTTCATAAGGGTATATCGCTTCAATATATCCTCCCACTTCCTGCTGCAGTGAGTGCAGGCCAGAGTCGATGTCCTTCAAATACGGTTTCTTCATGGGTTCAACAACTAATACATTCATTAAAATCCTCCTTGTTTTTTATCTTTCTGGCTCGCCGCGCATGCGGATGGCTGGCGATATGCCTTTCTCAATCTGAAGCTGGTGGTTGTAGTCCTTACCCTTATCAGGCAATAGCAGCTTCGTCGTATAGCACTCCGGCAGTAGGGCACATATCGTTTGAGCGGCCAATCTTCCAGCTTCATCATTATCCAGACAAAGGGCAACACAATTGATATGCGGGTTGTCCTGTAAAAACTGCATGAGCGCTATTGGCAAGGGTGTTTCGGATAGTTCCTTCTTTGGCTGATAAACGCCGGACAAGGAAAGATAGTTTTCTGGCATCCATCCGCCTTTTTCCATGCACTGCAATTCCACAAATGAAAGGCAGTCTATAGCGCTTTCAAATAAATACAATGTGTCGGATTGCTTCTGTGATGGCATTGAGAAGGAATACCGCTTATCACTCCCTTCAACCTCACGCAAAAAGGTGGAGTTTGCGTTACTGCTGCGGAGCATGACATAGCGAGGAATACCTTGGGGATCAATGCCCACAAAGCAGCAATTATGCCGTTCATCCTCATACAGCCTGCCCGTGTTGATGCAGAAACGTAAAAGCGCAATGCCGATGCCCCGCTGCATGAGATAGTCAATCACATGATCATTGCTTCTGCCCGGCTTTGGCACCACGAATGGCAACTTTTTCAGCGGCCTTGACGTGTAGTTTTTTTGAGGTTGCTCAAATCGCAGGTAATCGCATACGTACAGAACAGCCTCCACAAACTCCATGCCTCGAACCTTTATTAGATAGTCCAGCGCACTCCTGCCACCGATACCTCGTGACCACCAGCACCATTTACCGTTTGATATTTTTAGGCTGTCGTGTGTCCGAGTGGTGTAAATGTCCGAATTGATTCGAACCAGTTCATCCGGCTCGTAAGCTTGCAGATATGAAAGCAAATCCATTTGCTTTGCCTGTTCAATCTGTTCTCTGGTGACATAACTCTGTCTCATGTTATTTGCCATAATCAACTCCTTGTATGAAAAGAGCACCGTATTGCTCCGGTGCCCTTAACGATATAATCAATGCTCTTATCGTGATATATAATCTATCTCCCTGTCATCCTCCTGCTCCGGTTCGCTATCAAGCATTTCCGGACTGCCCTTTTCCATGTTGAGCAATGCATCCAACTCAGCCAGCCGTGCGGCTTTTTCCGCCAGCTCTTGCTCCTGGGCAAACGGTTTATCAACCTCAAGCTTGCCATCCTCCACTTGTCGCTGTAAATCTTCTAAGCTGCGTTTACATTGCTCCATTCTCTCCGACAACCCGGACAGTGCATTGTCTATCCTCGATATGTTTCCATACACATCGCTGCCTAAGATGGTCGAATGGCTGAGTACGTTTTTCAGCGTCAATTGAAATGCTTTTGAGAACGTATCAAAGGACAGTACCAGTGTGAAACCGCGATAT
>CAZNVX010000307.1:0-4250 GCA_964576225.1 uncultured Christensenellaceae bacterium | reverse complement strand
AAAACAACCCGGTGCTGATCGGCGAACCGGGCGTGGGCAAAACAGCGGTGGTGGAGGGCCTTGCACAGCGCATACTCGCGGGCGACGTGCCCGAGGGGCTCAAGGACAAAACAATATTCGCGCTGGACATGGGCGCGTTGATTGCCGGGGCGAAATACCGCGGCGAGTTTGAGGAGCGGCTTAAAGCGGTGCTGGCGGACGTGAACAAGAGCGACGGCAGGATCATACTGTTTATCGACGAGCTGCACAACATCGTGGGCGCGGGCAAGGCCGAGGGCGCGATGGACGCGGGCAACATATTAAAACCGATGCTCGCGCGCGGCGAGCTGCACTGCATCGGCGCGACCACGCTGGACGAATACCGCAAGTATATCGAGAAGGACGCGGCGCTGGAGCGGCGGTTTCAGCCCATACTGGTGGAGCCACCGACGGTGGAGGACACCATCTCCATACTGCGCGGCTTGAAGGAGCGTTTTGAGATACACCACGGCATCAAGATCACCGACGGGGCTTTAATCGCGTGCGCGGTGCTGTCCGACCGGTATATTTCCGACCGCTTTCTGCCCGACAAGGCGATTGACCTGATGGACGAGGCGGCGGCGATGATCCGCACCGAGATCGACAGTATGCCCACCGAGCTGGACGATATATCGCGGCGCGTGATGCAGCTGGAGATTGAGCGGCAGGCGCTGAAAAAGGAACACGACGCGGCGGCGAAAACCCGTCTGGCCACGCTGGAAAAGGAGCTGGCAGCGAACAAGGAGCAGGCCGACAAGCTAAAGGCCCAGTGGGAGATGGAGAAGGTGGCGCTCTCGCGCGAGAAGGAGCTGATGCAGCAGATCGAGGACGTGCGGCGGCGCATCGACGAGGCCAAGCGTACCTACGATCTGGAGCAGGCGGCCAAGCTGGAGTACGGCGAGCTGCCGGGCTTGCAGCGTCAGCTGGAGGATGAGCGTTTGCGCAACGCCCAGAGCGAGAACGTACTGCTCAAGGAGGAGGTCACCGAAGAGGAGATCGCCGAGATTGTGGGGAGGTGGACGGGCATACCTGTCAGCAAGCTGGTGGAAAAGGAGAAGGATAAGCTTTTAGGGTTGGAGGACATCCTGCACAAGCGCGTGATCGGGCAGGACGAGGCGGTGACGGCGGTCAGCGAGGCGGTGCTGCGCGCCCGCAGCGGTCTTAAGGACCCCAAGCGGCCCATCGGCTCTTTTCTATTCTTAGGGCCCACCGGTGTGGGTAAGACGGAGCTGGCGCGGGCGGTGGCCGAGGCTTTGTTCGACAGCGAGCAGAACATGGTGCGCATCGACATGAGCGAGTATATGGAGAAGCACGCGGTGTCGCGGCTGATCGGCGCGCCGCCGGGGTACGTGGGCTACGACGAGGGCGGGCAGCTGACCGAGGCTGTGCGACGCAAGCCGTACAGCGTGATACTGTTCGATGAGATCGAGAAGGCGCACCACGACGTGTTCAACGTGCTTTTGCAGCTGCTGGACGACGGGCGTTTGACGGACAGCCAGGGGCGGACGGTGGATTTCAAGAACACGGTGGTGATCATGACCAGCAACATCGGCAGCGACTATCTGCTGGCCGGCATCGACGCACAGGGCAGTCTCTCCGACGACGCGCGCAACGCGGTGATGGGCGAGCTATCGCGGCACTTCCGCCCGGAGTTTCTCAACCGCGTGGACGACACTGTGCTGTTCCGGCCGCTGACCAAGGCCGACATCATACAGATCATCGATCTGTCTGTGGTGGCCATACAGAAGCGGCTCATTGACCGCGCGATAAAACTAAAGCTGACCGACGCGGCCAAGGCGTTGATCGCCGACAAGGCGTACACGCCCGTCTACGGTGCGCGGCCGGTGAAGCGGTATCTTCAGAAGGAGATTGAGACGCAGCTGGGGCGGATGCTCATCGCGGGGGCTATCACCGACGGCGGCGCCGCTTTGGTGGACGCTGCGGACGGGCAGTTGAAGATAACGGTGGGGTAGTGGCGTTTTAAGGGATAAGACCGTGGGGGCGCTGCCCCCACACCCCTGCCAAAGGGCCAGCCCTTTGGAAACCGTTGTGCCGCATCGCTGCGCGCTGCGGCGGGGGGATATAACAGTGGAATATTGCTTGGTTTGTTGATATATGTATGGAGAAGCGACGCTTATTGGTGGTGAACATAGGGTGTCGCTTTTCTGCGTTAGGGGGCACATAGGATTACAATATATATTTGGTAATATTGAAACAATTAGTTATTTTTAGTACAATTAAATGTAAGAAAAGAATGTAAATACAAAAGGAGAATAATCGTGATAACATATTCTAAGATACAGAAATTGAAATCCAATTTGTTTGATCACATTTTTTATGAAATTGAAATGTATCTGGTGACTCACAATTATTTAGAATCTGGGAACTTTTATATCTGTGATGGTAAGAAACAAGAATACGATAAACAATTAGCTTTAAACTTGGTACTTGAAGGGCATCAGCATTATGCACGGAATTTGATAGAGTTTTTTACCACGAAAAAACGGAATAAGTATGATGATTTGCGTTATACAGATATACTCAATAATTATACTGAGCTAACTGAGTATGACACAGGAAAAGACAAAGGAGTATTCATTGATAAAAATATTGGTCCAATATGGGAAATATTAAATAAAGGGGTTTCTCACATGACAGCCTATAGAACAAAAGTTGGCTTGTCAGAAATGATTTGGAAAGCTTTTGATAAACTATATAAAGGGGATAAGCAAACAGGTTTTGTTGGTTTGCCGGAAAAGATTTCAAATTTCCTTTCTCTATTGGAATTAGATAATTTAAAAGAGAATAAATGCTTTACGATTGACGGAGAGGAGGTAAATCATCATATAAAAGAAGAATTTATTGATGAAGAAATACAAGAACGATTGAGAAATCTGAGGGTTATTATACAAATTCAAAAATTGTGAAGTGAATCGTACAATCTTTGGGTTTTCTAAGTACGCCCCAGTGGTCTTGTCCTCTGCATTCTCTTTATGTTCGTCATCTTTGTGAGAAGCGCAGTGCATAAAAAATTTAGCGGCATTCAGCCGTTATCATAAACAGGAGGGTTGTTATGGCCACATATAAGCAGCTGCAAGGTTATGTGAAGGATCGTTATGGTGTCAGCATCAAATCATGCTGGATAGCCCACATGAAAGAGATTTGTGGTTTGGATGTTAAAATGTCGCACCGCAGATACGCCCCAAACAGTCGCGTAAATCCTTGCCCCGATAATAAAAAGCCGATGATAGAGGACGCTTTTAGGCATTATATTATGATTTAAGCTGAGACTCATCCACATCCTAAACACCCCTGTCTCGTCTTCGCCCTCCGCTGGCCGCTTTCGCCGCCGTGGTCAGCGCGGGCGCAGACAATACAGCAAGAATTGCCTCCCGCGGATGGTATGGCGAAGCAGAACACAAAGCGGACGTGTGACAAACAGCTTATTGGTTGCGTTTTTGATATTCTTCAATAGCTGCCAGGTCAGCGGCTCCCATTTCGGCTTTATGGGGCTTGTTCACCCGAATATTCGCTATTTTTATTAGCTCCGCAAGCTCTTTATCAGACAAACGGCGGCCTTTTCTATACGAAAAGGTTTCATATTGATCGACCCTGTAATCAATATACATCTGTCTGCTGTATGCCTTGCCTTTGTAATTAAAGACATCCGTTTGGCCGTCGGGTGTTTCAATAATCATTTTATTCATTGCAATTTTCTCTCTGATTTCTTTGACGATTGCTTTAATCAGCATGGGCAGAGAAAATACAAAAGCAACGCATACCCCAACTAAAACATCATATAGCATCATAAACTCCTTGCATAAATAGATTGAAAAGCGACATGAATTGTCACGCATCCAACTCATATGATAGCTAAGACTCCTTGCTTAAGTCCGAAGGCTCCGTATTCTTTTGAGCAGGTTCTTCAACCCACATTCTTTTGCATATCTTGTAGGCACCAATTCCGGCGATTATTCCCATAACTAAAGAGATAAGAAATGTGATTTGAATCCCTGGCTCAAGTATGATGGCGAACAAAGTCACTGGTAATAAGGTCATAACGATGCCGAATACAATTCCAATGTTGGTGGATGCGTTTTTGGATATTGGTTTGCCGATAGAATTGACAATAAACCTGAATACGAGCAGAACGAGTAATGTGACCGCAATTCCGCCAATAGTGATTCCCACAAAGAAACCTGCTGAATAGAGAACTCCCATTATTACCTCCT
>CAZNVX010000306.1:0-4252 GCA_964576225.1 uncultured Christensenellaceae bacterium | reverse complement strand
GCAGGTAATCTCTGCGTTCTTTATTATAACAAAAAGAGGATAATCGCACTTGCCAAACAAAAAAGCGGCGTGGGAAAATCAACAATCGCTGTGATCTGGGCATAGAAAGGTGCTCTTGGTGGACGCAGATTCGCAATTTCTCACGGATTCGCTTGGTTGGAAAACGCCGGACGAGCTCAAAGAAACGCTCGTGGTCGTCATGACCAAGGTGGTGACGGATGAACCGATCAGAGAGAGTGGGCATCGAGCACCATGGGAAGGTGTTAATCTGCTGCCGTCAAACATTTATCTGTCGGCGCTTGAATTGCTCCCCAACAACTGCGAGACGATCAGCTTACTATATTTTCCGTCTTTATAATAAAGAAACTCGGGTCAAAACGACTCTGATAAATCCAAAAGGTTAAGGGATTATTTTTTCGTATCATTCACCTTTTTAGTATAGATTGGAAGACCAGTCATTTGGCTTTCAACAGACATCCTCATATTCTTATTGATACCTTCATCTGACTGTACGGGTCCTTTTGGAGCTTTCAAACCGAACTCTTTTGCTATTTCACTCGTGAAGTTACCTGCCTTAGGATCAACATGAGGGAAAACCGGTTTATCTTTGTCTCTATTATTTGACATAATCCACCTCCTATTAATCTAGTTTTACCCCTAAATAGCGATTATATTATGAACGTCAGTAATGTTAGTTTTAGTATTAGCCAATAATACTTGAATAAGGAAGGTGGTAATATAGTGGCCAGTCAGCTCGAGGAATATAACCAAAAGAGGGATTTCGAAAAAACAGGAGAACCTGAAGGCAAAACGGAAAAAACCGATAACCGCTTAAGATTTGTTGTCCAACACCATTCTGCAAGCAGGCAAAGGAAACGTATTTGCTTACTGGTAAGATTACATGTGGGGAGTGCGGCAAAGGCTTTGGGGGTGCGCGTAAATTCTCAGGACGAAGCAAACGGCATTATGTAACTTACCGGTGCTGTAACCGCGATAAATCGGATTATGCGAAGCACTGTTCGGGCTGAAAAAGAACGGGGGTTTTGTCATACCCCCCCCCCCGAGGATGTCTTGCTTTTGTATCTGCGAGTCGGGTTGCGCCTAAAAAGGGGTTTGAGCCTGTCCGCTTAATGAATATTTCCTAAAGTCAATATGATAATTATAAAAAGGAGTTTTTAAATTTATGTCGAATAAGAGAATACAGAGTTAAACGATAAACTTGAACATCATTGGTAAAGCGTTTTTCATGAGCAACAATTACATCAGCCATATTGACATCAGGCTTAAAGCTATGCCAAAAGGTTAAACGATAAACATATAGCATTATATAATAAAAAGGAGTATGCTTATAATGAATGAACGGGAGAGATTTCTAAGAACAATGCGCTTCAAGCCGGTAGACCGCGTCCCCTTCTGGCCGCCGCTGGACGTTTGGGCAACGACCTGGAAACGCTGGGAGAGTGAAGGGTACACTGCAATGGCGACCGAGCTAGTCGGTGAACACGGTGGTGCGGGGTTCTTAAACTTCTGGGATTACTTCGGTTGTGATCGGCAGGATGAAGTCGGTGTCTATTACGGGTTCTCGCCCGGTTTTGAGTATAAAGTCATCGAAGAGGATGAGCGGACGGTTACGTTTCAAAATCACGAAGGCATTATCATGAGCGAGCTGAAACAAGGCAGGGAAACCTCGATGCCGCACTGGCTTGATTTCCCGATCAAGACGAAAGAGGACTTCCGTAAAAACCTCTATCGATGGGATTTGAATTTCTCAGATCGCTTTCCGGCCAACTGGAAGGAGAAATGCAAGTTGTGGAGCCGGCGCAAGGTGCCGCTTCGCATGTGGGCGGATCGGGAAGGCGGCTTTTTCGGACCTCTTCGGAATCTTTTCGGAATCGAGCTGCTTTCAGTGCTTTTCTATGACGATATAGCATTCATTGAAGAAGTGCTTGATGCGAAAGTGGAGGCAATGATCCGAATCATCGAACGCATTTGGAACGACGTCCAGTTTGATTACTTTGTGTTCTGGGAAGATATGTGCTTTAAGAACGGGCCTTTGCTATCGCCCGAGATGTTTGATAAGTATCTTGTGCCCCGATACCGCAAGGTGACGGATTTTCTGAGAATGAAGGGATGTGATATCATCGTGGTCGACAGCGACGGTGATGTGACGAAGCTCGTGCCGCTTTGGCTTAAGGCCGGTGTTAATGGTGTGCTTCCGTTTGAGGTGCAGGCAGGTATGGATGTGAACAAGTTCAGGGCGGAATATGGAAATGATCTGCTGATGATGGGCGGAATCGACAAACGTGCCCTGATCTATGGACCCAAGTCGATAGACGATGAGATCGCACGAATTGCGCCGTTGCTTGAAAAGGGTGGCTATATTCCATGGCTCGACCATTCCGTGCCGCCGGATGTTAGCTTTGACAACTTCCTGTATTATATGGACAGACTGGAGCGGGTGATTAGCGGAACGCTTTAATGATTGTGCAGAATAATGCCTTCTGGGCATCATTTAATACACGAAAAATATTGACTAAGATGAAGAGGGAAAGATGAAAGGGAAGCTTGAAGGCCAAGTGGCTTGGATCAGCGGTGCTAACAAAGGTATCGGAGAGGGCGTCGCGCGTCTGTTCGCCAAAGAGGGGGCAAAAGTCGCTATGATTGGCAGAACAGTGAGCGAAGGAGAAAACATCGCGGCGCAAATCAAAGCGCAGGGCGGCGAAGCATTCTTCTTCCAGTGTGACGTGCGCAGCGAGAAGGAAATCAAAGCATCAATCGATGAAACGGTGCTCCGCTACGGCTCGATCAATATCCTCATTAACAACGCAGGCATCGTGGATATCAAGCCGCTGCACGAATACACGGTTGAAGACTGGGATTACGTAATGGACGTAAATGTGCGCTCGATGTTTCTGTCGTTTAAGTATGCTTTTCCGTATTTGAAAGATCATGAGCACAGTTATGTAGTGAATCTGGGGTCGATTTCGAGCTTTGTCGGCCAGGATTCAACGCCGGTGTATACAACCTCCAAGGGCGCAGTGCTCAACCTTTCCAAGTCAATCGGGCTTGATTACGCCCGTTACGGTATCCGCTGCAACTGCGTTTGTCCCGGTATCACAGAGACACCGATGCTGATGACTCATCTGAACGCGGAAACAGACCCGGACGCGCATTATAAAAAAAGATTGACGCGCGTTCCGATCAACAAGCCGCTGTATCCTGAAGACGTGGCGAAGACATGCTTGTATTTTTCGTGCGAAGATTCGTCCGGTGTTACCGCAACATCGTTAATTATTGACGGGGGCTATCTTGGCTGTGCCGAGTGGGACTCAAGCAGGCACGAGTACGAATAAGAACAAGGATGCAATATGCTGTTTAACGGAGAAGTGGCCATTATTACCGGTGCGGCACAGGGTATCGGAAAAGCAATCGCCGAGCGGTTTTGTGCTGAAGGTGCGAAATCAGCGGTCGTGGATATCAACGAATCCAAGGGCAAGGCCTGTGCTGAGGCACTGCGCAATCAAGGGGCCGACGCGCGTTTTTTCAGATGCGACGTGACGAAGGTGGATCAGATATGTGGCTGTGTTCAGGCGGTAGCAGATGCCTTCGGGCGCATTGATATACTGGTCAACAATGCTGGTATACTGCACACCACGCCGATCGAGGACGTGACGGAAGAGGAATGGGATCGGATGATGGCGATCAATCTGAAAAGCGTCTTCTTCATGGCACAGCAGGTGATTCCGTTTTTGAAAAGCCAAGGCAAGGGAGTGATCCTGAACATGTCGTCGCTTGCGGGGCGTATGGGCGGCATTGCCAACGGGCTTGGGTATACCGCCAGCAAGGCAGGCATTATCGGGCTCACATACGGTTTGGCCTACCGGCTTGCAGAGCATAACATCAATGTTAACGCGATTGCACCGGGGACGACGCAGACGGACATTATCAAGGCGATATCGCCAGAACGGCTTGCGTCGCTAATGGCGTCAATTCCGCTCGGGAGGTTGGGGACACCTCAAGACATTGCTCATGCCGCCGTGTTTCTGACATCACCTCAGGCAGGCTTTATTACGGGCGCGGTGCTTGATGTTAACGGCGGGATGTTTATGGGTTAGAGAAGGAGCAAGCTTAATGAATTTGAAACTGGCCGGTGCGGATTTTACATTTCCATTACTGCCGCACGATAAAGTATTGGCATTGATGACGCTGCTTGATCTGGACGGCATCGATATCGGTTTATTCGAAAACCGTT
>CAZNVX010000305.1:0-4252 GCA_964576225.1 uncultured Christensenellaceae bacterium | reverse complement strand
CCACCGCCATAATATCGACCGCACACATGATCGCGTCGGGCGGGTTTTTCTTCTCCATTAACGCCTTCGCTCCATCATAGCCGATCTCAAAATGTGTTTTCCCAATTTCATTGTCCGGACACTGATACACAATATCACCGTCCGGCTTAATGTCTGAATCAATCAGCCCCTGTTTATAGCCGGCATAACGATGGTGCACAACGCTGATATAAGGCGGCATTCTGATATAGCCAATCCGGCGCCTGCCTTTGCGTATCAGATACTGCGCGGCTTTCCTGGTACTATCAAAGCCTTCCGTCAAAACATATGGGACCTGTTCGTCTCCAAAAGGCAGGTGATCCATAAACACAACCGGCATTTTTTTTGCCAGCTTGAAAAAATAATCAATACTCTTGCTGCTTTTCTTGTATGTGTTATAGATAATTCCATCAACCTTGCGCTTAAGGAGCTCGTTGGTATATTCTATTTCTTTTGTCGAGCTCTTTTCGGTGTTGCATATCATCACCATATAGCCTTGTTCCAATGCAACTTTCTCGACACCGCGAAACATCTCACCATAGTAAACATTGGAGTAATCAGGTACTATCATAGCTATCGTTTTTGTTTTGCCCGTTTTAATGCCTTGCGCAAAGTAACTTGGAGTGAAGCTTAGCTCTTCGATCGCTCGCTCAACAATTTCGCGCGTTTTCGGGTTAACTGCTCCGTTTCCACTGATAACCCGTGAAACAGTCGATCTTGACACTCCCGCTAATTTTGCAACATCCAGTATCGTTGACAATTTAATCTCCTTAAAAAATGGGATAATTCCCATTCAATCTTTATTGCATGCTGGAATTGATCCCAACTTGCTAAAATCCATTTTAGTTATCCTGACGAATTTGTCAATGATACAATGCTCTCTTCAAAAAACCTCCGATTTAAATGTCGGCAGATGTGATGCCTGGTTGCTGATGTCAAGCCTTATGAGTGTATTAAACGACTAGTTGTATCCGCCGTATTTTTTACATAGCTCAATAAACCATTTAACTCTTTCAGGAGAAATATCCGATTGCATGATATGGGCAGGTGCAATCATATAACCGCCGCCTTTACCCAGCACCTCGCATTTTTCCCTGATATCTGCTTCAAGCTCTTCGTCGGTACCCATCGGCAGTAGATATTGCTGGTCAATCGCACCCCAAAAAGCAAACTTTTCGCCAAACCCTTCCTTTATCTCTTTTGCGGAATGGCCGGGGACACCGGGCTGCACCGGGTTAAACACTGTAAAGCCGACATCCCATATATCATCAAGCAGCGCGCTGACTGCACCGTCGCAATGCAGTATACAGATGATATCGGGTTTCAGTGCCTTGAATGCATCCAACATCTTCATGTAAAGTGGTTTTAATGTGTCTCTGAACATCTTCGGAGAGAACAGGAGGTTGGTCTGAGAACCAAAGTCGTCGCCAACCCATATGGCGTCCACACCGCGTTTTATAAGCTCAATGCCCAGTTTCGTTTGAAATTCACTGCATTTTTCGAAAAGATACTGCAAATACTCTTCGCCCATGGCCATGTCAATCAGCACTTTTTCCATTCCCACAAGCTGCTGCGCCAAAGAGAAAATTGTCAGCTCAATGTCTCCGACAATCACATACTCATCTTTGTACTTTTTGATTTGCGTTTCAACGTCCACAAAGCGCGACGCGTCGGTCGGATCCATCCATACAAACGCGTCCACATCCTCTTTTGTGGCTGCATCTTTCAACGGGTATCCAACAACCTCAACATAGATATCTCCCTTTTTCATGCGCATATGATATTCATTCATCCATGTCTCGTCATCAAATGCAGCCGCTGTAAAGCCCGAGCTCTCGCTCGGCCCGACAATCACCAGATCGCTCCCCAACGCCAGGCGGATTTCATTGCCACTTATACGGTATGTGACATCTTCATATATACTATTTGTGTAGCTGGATTCAAGGCCCAGCTCTTTCGCGAAATGGTCCTGCAACTCGCGGCACAGATCAAATTGTATTGGTATTCTGTCCGGCATCCCTTGTTTCACTTTGAAAGCTCTGAGCACTCTTTCTCTTGAATTCATTCAACGACTCCTTTGCATCTCCATCGAGCGGCTGTATTTATACAGATCTCATGATCAGTCTTCAAGGTCGCAGCTTAACGCTTCACTATACTGTTCATTTTATATTATTGGGATCAATCTCATTTTACTTCTTTTAAAAGTTGGGATTGATCCCAACGCTTAAGTTAAGATCATTTTAATACATAATCCGTGCTTTGTCAAATAAATATTTCTCTCCTCAGCGTCATTGCAGATTGCAAGTTTCATTGCCCAAAATATTGCTTTATCTTTGGCCGTCAATCACACTGTTTTTCAACACCCCAATTCCTTCAATTTCGATACTGATCGTATCTCCCGCCACCATTGGCCCGATACCTCCCGCTGTTCCGGTGGATATTATATCTCCCGGCTGCAGGGTCATGATGGTGCTGATGTAGCTCACCAGTTTCTCTACAGAATTGATGAAGTCACCCGTATTGGCATCCTGCTTTACCGTATCATTGAGTATCGCTTTAATCCGCTTCCCGCGCCAATTGTAATGCGTCTCAATCCATGGCCCAAGCGGGCAAAACGTGTCAAAGCCCTTGGATCTTGCCCACTGAGACTCTTTAAACTGCAGGTCACGTGCAGTCACGTCGTTCAGGCAGGTATAGCCGAAAATATAATCTGCCGCCTGGTCTTCCGGAATAAACTTGCCTGTCTTCCTGATGACCAGGGCGAGCTCTGCTTCGTACTCAACCTGGTTCGACTGCATCGGGCGCACGATTTCGTCATCCGGTCCAATCACGGCAGAAGGCGGTTTAAAGAACAACAGCGGCACTTGGGGTATCTCCATATTGATTTCCTTGGCGTGGCTTAAATAATTCAGACCCACCGCAATAATTTTCTGGGGTTCAGACGGCGCCATCAAACGCACATCCGCCGCGGCATACTCCTCACCGGTGAACGCCAGGTGTTCATACGGCAGCCCTTGTATGCACTTTATCCTGTTTTCCTCAAGTACGCCGTAGCTGACGCTTCCCCCGGCTTCAAATCTGACAATCCGCATAATAACTCACTTTAACTTTATATGATTCACTCTTTTAAATATGTATACCATAGCCCAGCGCCACATGCGCGGCTTCCATCACCGCTTCACTCATCGTCGGGTGCGGGTGGATTGATGCTGTGATCTCCTCCAGCGTGCTCTCGAGCCTGAGGTGTCCCACGGCGCCTGCGATCATCTCGGTCACGTGTGCGCCCACCATATGGACGCCGATCACGTCGCCATATCTTTTGCCCGCGACGATTTTCACAAATCCCTCCGTTGCGCCATAGGCCACGGCCTTGCCGATTGCGGCAAAGGGGAATGTGCCGACCGTGATCTCGATACCCCGTTGCTTTGCCTGCTGTTCCGTCAGACCCGCACTCGCCGTTTCGGGTAGACCGTAAGTGCATTTGGGAATATTGTCGTAGTTGATCGGCTCGGTCTCTTTCCCCGCTATATCATTTGCCGCAACAATGCCCTGCGCGCTGGCCGCATGCGCCAATGCCAGCTTGCCGGTAATGTCGCCAATGGCGTACACGCCTTTTATGTTGGTGCGCATGCGCTCGTCCACCTCGATATACCCGCGATCGCAGAGTGTCACGCCGGCTTTCTCAATGCCGATTCTGTCACTGTTGGGCCTGACACCCGCACACACCAGCAGATACTCGCATTCAAGCTGCCGGTCGCCTCCCACTGTGGTCACAGTCACTTTTGTGGTTGACCCCACCGTCTCGACCTTGCTCACTTTGGCCTGTGTCAATATCTGAATGCCGCTTTTCTCATAGGCCTTATGAACGTGTGTCGAAACATCGAAATCCTCACTCGGCAGCACACGGGGCAGCATTTCAACGACCGTCACCTCTGCCCCATATGCCCGCCAAACCGTCGCAAACTCCATCCCAATTGCTCCCGCACCGATCACAAGCCCGCGACCCGGCGCATTGGTCAGCTGCAGCGCCTTTTTTGAATCCAGTACATACGGGGAAGAAAAATCGATGTTCGAGAGCCGATCCGGCCGTGCGCCCGCCGCTATGATGATACTGTCCGCAGTCAACGTCTCGCCCGCCTCTTTCAAAGCGACTGTTTTCGGCCCTGTAAACACCGCTTCATCTTTTATTACCGTAATGCTGTTTTTTTTCATCAGAAAGTCTATACCGCGCACC
>CAZNVX010000304.1:0-4252 GCA_964576225.1 uncultured Christensenellaceae bacterium | reverse complement strand
AGGTGTGCTTCGGCAGCTGCACCAACGCCTCATACCTTGACCTGATGCGCGTCGCGTCCATACTCAAGGGCAAAAGCATCGCGCCGGATATCAGCCTGACACTGTCGCCCGGATCCAAGCAGGTGATGACGATGCTGGCGGGCAACGGGGCGCTGGCCGACATTATTGACGCGGGCGCGCGCATACTCGAATGCGGCTGTGGCCCGTGTATCGGCATGGGGCAGGCGCCGCGCACCGATGCCGTGTCAGTGCGCACGTTCAACCGCAACTTCTACAACCGCTCGGGCACAGCCAGTGCCGGCGTCTATCTGGTCAGCCCCGAAACGGCGGCAGCCACCGCGCTGACCGGCGTGCTGACCGACCCGCGTGACATCGGGCTCAATGCGAGCGCGCTGACGGTACCGGCGCCCAAGCAGTTCCTGATCAATGACAACCTCGTCGCCGCCCCTGACACAGACGGCTCCACGCTTGTGGTGCGCGGTCCCAACATCAAACCTTTCCCGCTGGGCAAAGCGCTCGAAGATGTGGTCACTGGCGAGGTGCTTTTAAAAATGGAGGACAACATCACGACGGATCACATCATGCCGTCCGGCGCGAAACTGTTGCCCTATCGGTCCAATATCCCGTATCTGTCCGACCATTGTCTGGCGCCTGTGGATGCGAGCTTGCCGGCCAGAGCCAAGGAGAAGGGCGGCGGGTTCCTGATCGCCGGGCATAACTACGGCCAGGGTTCCTCGCGTGAGCACGCGGCTCTTGTGCCGCTGTATCTGGGCATCCGCGGCGTCATCGCCAAATCATTCGCGCGCATCCATATGGCCAACCTGGTCAATTCGGGTATACTCCCGCTGGTGTTCGCCAACGAATCCGATTACGACCGCATCGACCAGGGCGACGTGCTTAAGATCACAGACGCGCGCGGCAAGGTGGACGGCACAACCGAATTCACCGTGGCAAACGCATCAAAGGGGTTCAGCTTCGCGGTGCGGCTGGATGTATCGGAGCGGCTCAGGCGCGTTCTTAAAGACGGCGGGCTGCTAAATCATACCAAAAGGGAAACTGATGGCAGGTAAGGCCCGTCTTTGGCACATATTCCGGACAATGTTCAAGGTGGGCGCGCTCACCTTTGGCGGCGGCTACGCGATGGTACCGCTGTTCCGTTCGGAATATGTGGACAAAAACCGCTGGATCACCGACGAAGATATGCTGGATATGATCGCGCTGTCGCAGTCCGTGCCCGGCGCGATCGCCATCAATTGCAGCATATTGGTGGGCTACAGGCTCAAAAAACTGCCGGGTGCGCTCGTGGCCGTGGCCGGCAGTGTGCTTCCGTCGCTGATTGTGCTGACCGCAGTCACCTTTCTATACGAAATCGTTCGGGACAATGTCTATGTGGCGGGGGCGCTGCGCGGTATCCGCGCGGCGGTGGTGGCACTGCTCGTCTCCGCATTCCTCGGCTTTATGAAACCGTTCTACAAGGATATGCTGTCGGTCGCCGCGTTTGCCGCGGCCTTTTTGCTGTCCCTCATTCTGGACATCAGCAGCATCTATCTGATACTGGGCGGCGTTGTCTTCGGCCTGACGCTGGGCACGCTCCGCATCCGGAAAACCGACCCGAAAGGGGGCGTGTCACCATAATTCATTTTCAGCTGCTCTGGATATTTTTCAAGATCGGGTTTTTTACAATCGGCGGCGGTTATGCCATGCTGCCGCTGATCAACAGCGAGCTGGTGGCCTACGGGCTGATGTCACCGCTGGAGGTGGCGGATATCGTGGCCGTTTCTCAGATCACGCCCGGCCCTTTTGCCATCAATGCCGCCACCTTTGCAGGCGTCAAAACAGCCGGCGTCGCCGGCGGTGTCATCGCCACAGTGGCTGTTGCGCTTCCGTCGCTGATCATCACCACGCTGCTCGCAAAAACCTTTTTCAGGTTTGAGGACAACATCCTCGTCAGGCGGGCCATGTGGGGCATCCGGCCTGTCGTCACCGGCCTGATCGCCGCCGCTGCCGCCACAATGGCGTTGCCCACGCTGCTGGGTGCTCAGAGCATATCAGCGCTTGGGTGGGCATCTCTGCTGCAGCGCATTGATATCCCCTCCGTCGTTATTGCGCTGGTCTCCGGCGCCGCGATCATCAGATTCAAAGTGTCGCCGGTGATTGTCATACTGGCCGGGGGCGTTATCGGCGTGATGCTGTTCGGTATCATCGGCATATAAGCTTGCTTTATAGTCAAGCCAATACATCAGACCCATGCCGCTTCACCTTTATTAGAAAAATATTGTCATGCAATTCGAACCCGGCGCTAAACTTTCTTGGCATATCTGCCGATTCATATAGGGAGTGCTTGTATTCACGACCCCAAAAACAGACCAATACCAAATATCGGAGGAGCTTATATGAAAAAGACCGTATACGCTGTCAGTTTGATGTTGATTCTTTTCCTGTCCGCCTGCAGCCATGCGTCACCGCTTTTGGAATACAGTGCCGACGGCCAACCCGGCGATAATCAGCTGATCAGCCAGGAGCAGGAAACTGAAGGATTGGGCGCGACCTTGGGCGCATCCGAGCCTGTGCTCGGCGCGGCGGCTTCGGACGCGGATCCGGATAAAATCACAACCCTGTCTTACATAAACGTGCCACAGAGCGGGGGGCTTCTTCAAGCCGGAAATGCGGATGGCGCAACGACCTATGTGGGCCTTGGCTACAATGTGCTTGACAGCACTTATATTAATCCCGAGGGATTTTCACTCGGGCGCCACATTCTCAATGCCGAGGAAGTTGAGAAACGGCTCAAAACTGCAAAAGCGCCGTTACAAAGCTCTTACACCATAATGGGCGAAACGGTGAAAACCTACAGCGATGACTTGACCGCCAAGCTGAAGCTGAAGTCGGATTATCCGTTGTTTTCAGGCAGTTTGGAGAGTGAATTTGACAAGAGCCAGACCAAAAAATCCAATGTGTTTTTTATCAAATCCATGAGCGGATATCCCAAATACAGCGAGTACATCGACATCACCGACGACCTGACAACCATTCTCGATCCGACATTTAAGAAGAACCTGGACGGCAGCATGAAACCGAAAGAGCTGTTTGAAACCTATGGCACCCATCTGGTTGTTGAGGCGCTGATGGGGGCGCGCTGCACCTATAACTATACCTATTCGGCCACCAGCACAATGACAAAAACCCAGGTGCAAGCCAAAGTGGACGCCACCTACCGTTTTATTTCAGGAGAAGGCTCCAGCTCCGACAAACAGGTGGCTTCGGAGTTTCTGTCCAACTCAGCCTTCCAGTCTATGCTCAGCGGCGGGGCGGACGTGGACGCATCCACGCTGGACAGTCTGCTCAAGAACTTCCCCAAATGGGTGGATTCTCTGGCTGCCGCCACCCCCACCATATATGGAATCAGCAACATGAATTCTCTGATCCCTGTCTGGAAGCTGACCACGGACGCCGACCGGGCCAATGATCTTGAGAATTATTACAAGGAACGCGGCGGCAGCATCCAAAAGCTGCTCGATTCCATGTCCGTAATTCCCAAACCCACACCCGCGCCGCAGGTTTACATCCAGTCTATCGTCATTACATCCGATAAAGATTACGATGTCGCGACCAATCAAAAGCAGTATCCCGGATATACGCTGTTGGGCAAGGATCTGAACAAAGACGCGGGAGGTGACTTTATCTACATTTGGTACGATACCACAGATGATTCGGCCCAGGCGCTGACGGATATACGAATCACCTATGGCAATACCTCCCTGTCCTCCTCTTATACAAAAAATCCCCATGATCTTAACAAAGGGGCCGGCGGCGAGTTCATTTACCTCTGGACCAGCAATAATGCGTCAAACGGCAAACCCATCAAGGATCTCCGTGTATTCTTTGGTGAAAACGCCGACATGCCCACAGGATATACAGTGGTCACCTATAACGACAGCGGCAAAGCGGCCGACCTGAACAAGGGCGCCGGCGGGGCTTATATTTATCTTGGCATTAAGAGGTAGCAATCAAACCGTGTTGATACAGGGAAGCCTGTCCGAAAGGGCAGGCTTCTTTCATTGGCTTTGTCACCCCAAGCCCGGTATCTTACTGGCTCCGGGCTAAAAAACTAATACCCGTCCCGGTGCACCTTGTGTTTGTGGAACGTGGTGTGCGGCTGCAGCGGTTTATCAGGATAGCCGATGGACAGCACCGCAAACGGCAGTATATGCTCGGGGATCGCTTGCTGATTGCGCCGGTTTTTCGGACTGAT
>CAZNVX010000303.1:0-4255 GCA_964576225.1 uncultured Christensenellaceae bacterium | reverse complement strand
CAACAATATCAAGGGCAGCTTTTTGGCTGTGCAGCAGTTTGTTTCGATGGGGATCACAAAGATTGCCTACTGCTCGGAATATACGTTCAACCAGGCGCTGCAGGACCGATACGACGGATTCATGCTGGCCATTGAGGAATTCGGTCTGCAACAGCAGCTGCAGCACGTGTATGTGGCGGGCAAGGATGACGAGCAGAACGACAAGATTGCCTTGGGCTATATCGCGGCCGAGCAGATACTTGCCCGGTCGGAGCCGCAGGGGATATTCTCCGTGAACGACTCCATGGCGTTCGGCGTGATCAAAAAGCTGTCGGAGAGCGGCATTCGCGTTCCGGAGCAGATTGCGGTGATCGGCTACGACAACGTACCGCTTTCCGGTATCATTTCGCCCACGCTGACCACAGTAAACCAGCCTGTACTCACCATGTGCATACAGGGGACGAGTATGCTGCGCGATCTGATCAACGGCAAGGAGCCCGCGGTCAAAAGAATTATGCTGGAGCCGAGCATCATCATACGCGAATCCGCATGCTAAGCGGCTGCTGCACAGCAACAAGCAAAAAGCGTCTCATTTGAGGCGCTTTTATAATTGTATTTATGTCTCCATCGGCTTGATGTATGGCGATGGCTGGGCGTTGAACACCGTGGAATACGGAGGAACGGACTGGGTGAGCCACACGTTGCCGCCGATCACAGAATCGTGGCCGATGCGGGTATCGCCGCCGAGTATCGTCGCGCCTGCATAGATCACCACGTTGTCCTCAATGTCCGGGTGGCGCTTTATGCCCTTGATCGGGTTGCCTTGCTCATCAAGCGGGAAGCTCTTTGCGCCCAGCGTGACGCCCTGATACAGCTTGACGCCGTTGCCGATGGTGCATGTTTCGCCGATCACGACGCCGGTGCCGTGGTCGATAAAGAAGCTCCGGCCGATCTGCGCGCCCGGATGAATGTCGATGCCGGTGTTGCGGTGTGCGTATTCCGTCATGATGCGCGGAATGATGGGCACATCGCAGGCATGGATCAGATGGGCGATGCGGAATATGCTGATGGCCTCCAAAGACGGATAGCTGAGCATAATCTCGTCCGGCGATTTGGCTGCCGGGTCGCCCTCGTATGCGGCCCTGATATCGTCGCCGAGTGTGCGGCGGATCTCGGGAAGACCCTCGAGTATGCGAATCGTCAGCTGCTCCACCCGATCGCCGCAGTCATCGTCGCTGACAGACTCATCGGCGCAGGCGCGCGTCAGCAGCTGCCTGATCACGCGGCTTAGCATGGCGGCGGCGCTGGCTAGCTTTTCACCCATCACTGTTTCCAGACGGGCGCGGCTGACGGGCTCGCGCTCGTATATGCCCGGCAGTATCAGAGAACGCAGGGATTTTAATATATCGATGACCTGGGTGCGCGTGGTAAACCCCAGCGCCTCGTGGGCATAGAGACCTTCTCTATTGATACGGATCAGCGCGGCGCCGACTGTGTTGTTATCCAGCCATTGCTTTAAGTTCATTGCGGCACATCCTTTTGATATATTCTGATGATGTCGTCGATCGTCAGGCTGTCGAGCGTCTGATTGATTTCGCGGCTGATCGCCCTCCAAAGCGATCGCGTGAGGCATTCGTCAAACACACCGCAGCTGTGCGACCCGGCATCCCCTGCGCAGCATTGCGTGGGCATCAGGTCGCCCTCCACCGCGCGCACAACCTCGCCGGCTGTGATGTCCTGCGCGGGGCGCGAGAGCAGGTAACCGCCGCCCTTGCCGCGGATGCCGGTGATGATGCCGGCGTTTTTCAGCGCAAAGAAAATCTGCCCCAGAAAGCGCGGGTCGATATTCTGGCGCTGCGCGATCTGCGCGATGCTTTGATGGGCATCTGCCTGATGCATGGCGAGGTCGGCCACGCTCAGCAGGGCGTATTGACCGTTCTTGGATATTTTCATGGCGCTCCTTTCTGCCATTATAAGCATGTGCCCCGGATGCTGCAAGACCAGGGCCAAAAATCATTCCAAAGCCATCTTGACAAAACGACGCTGCAAATGTATGATAACATTAAAAGATTATAAAAACAATAGGAATATTAATGTTTTAGAAAGGAGGCGCCCAAAATGGAACGAAAAGAGATCTATCTGGATCATGCGGCGACCACGTATGTCCGCAAAGAAGTGCTGGACGCGATGCTTCCCTGCATGACTGATATATACGGCAATCCGTCCAGCCTGCATGCTTTCGGGCAGAAGGCGAGAGCCGCGCTGGATGCGGCGCGGGCAGATATCGCGGCGGCGCTGCACGCGCGCCCGGAGGAGATATTCTTCACGTCGGGCGGCACCGAGAGCGACAATTGGGCGCTGCGCGGCGTGGCAGCCGCAAGGGGCGGCAAGGGGCGTCACATTATCACCTCGAAGATCGAGCATCCCGCGGTGCTGAATACCGCGCAGACGCTGGAGAAGGCGGGGTTTGCGGTGACGTATCTGGATGTGGATGCGGACGGTGTGGTGCGCCTTGACCAGCTCAAAAGCGCGCTGACTGCCGAAACCATACTGGTCAGCATCATGGCGGCCAACAACGAGATCGGCACGATACAGCCCATTGAGGAGATCGGCCGCATCGTGAAAGAGAATTCAAACGCGTCGCTGCATGTGGACGCGGTGCAGGCGGTGGGCGCCATCGAGGTGAATCTTGAGACTTGGAAGAACGTCGACCTGCTGTCCATCTCCGGCCACAAGTTCTATGGGCCCAAGGGCGTGGGCGCGCTGTTTGTCCGCAAGGGTACGCGCATCCATCCGTCGGCGACGGGCGGGTCGCAGGAGAAGGGGCGGCGCGCGGGCACCGAAAACGTGCCGGGCGCGGTCGGCATGGCCAAAGCGCTTGAGCTGGCCGTGGCCGAGATGCCCGGGGAAGCCGCGCGGCTGATCGCTCTGCGCGATCATTTGATAACCCGGGTGCTGGCGGAGATGGACGGCGTGCGGCTGAACGGACACAGGACGCAGCGGCTGCCCAACAACGCGAATTTTAGCTTCGACTATATCGAAGGCGAGTCGCTGCTGATGCGCATGAATGCGCTGGGCGTGGCCGCGTCCACCGGATCGGCGTGCTCGTCGGCATCGCTGGAGCCGTCTCATGTGCTGCTGGCCATCGGGCTCAAGCACGAAACGGCGCATGGGTCGTTCCGCATCACGATGGGGAAGACCACCACACGGGAGGACATCGACTATACGGTGGAGGCATTGAAGGGCGTGGTGAGGAGCCTGCGCGAGATGTCGCCGCTATACGATGCTCAGAAAGGAGTTTGTCATGTACAGTGAAAAAGTGATGGAGCATTTCTCAAACCCCCACAACGTGGGTGAGCTAGAGGGTTACAACGCGATGGGCGAGGTGGGCAATGCCCACTGCGGCGATATCATGCGGATGTATCTGAAGATTGAGGACGATATCATCAAGGATGCGTCTTTCAAAACGTTCGGGTGCTGCGCCGCCATCGCGTCAAGCAGTGTTGCGACGGATATGGTGAAAGGCAAGAGCATCGACGAAGCGCTCAGCATGAAGAATTCAGACGTGGTGGAAGCGCTGGACGGTCTGCCGCCCGTTAAGGTGCACTGCTCGGTGCTGGCAGAAGAAGCCATCAAGCTGGCGATTGAGAATTACCGGAAGGGCGGGGGCGAATGAAGCTGTCGACAAGAGGGCGTTACGGGCTGCGCGCCATGGCTGATCTGGCCATCCATGCGGGCGGCAGCCCGGTGACGCTCGCGGACATCGCGCAACGGCAGAGCATCTCGGACGGCTATCTGGAGAGCATTTTCGCCATGCTTAAAAAAGCGGGGCTGGTGCGTTCCGTGAAAGGCGCGGGCGGCGGTTATCTGCTGGCGCGGCCAGCGGCGGATATCCGTGCGGGCGAGGTGCTTGAGGCGCTGGAGGGGGACCTGTCCATCATCGAGCCGGAGAGCGCGGCACAGACCAGCCGCCTGAACGCCTGCATCAACGAGCATGTGTGGGATGCCGTCTCGTCACGCATACGCAGCGTTGTGGACGACGTGACGCTGCAGCAGCTTATCGACAACCCCCAAGGTAAGCCAAGAGCTTGAAGGAAGCTATGAAAGGAAAGTGAGCCATGCCGATCAAGATACCCGAAAACCTGCCGGCCTATGAGGTGCTGAGCCGGGAAAACATATTTGTGATGACAGACGAGCGGGCGCTGCATCAGGACATTCGCCCGCTCAAAATCGTGATACTGAATATCATGCCGGATAAGATCACCACCGAGGCTCA
>CAZNVX010000302.1:0-4263 GCA_964576225.1 uncultured Christensenellaceae bacterium | reverse complement strand
GCTTATTTTTCCGCCCGCAACTTCTATTATATCAAATCTGAAGCGATCATCAATGCTTTTATTTACACAAACGTAATCAAGAGCCGCCCGGCAGATCCGCCGCCGCTTTGCAGGCGTCACCGCCTCGGCGCCTGTGCCGAATTTTTGGGACGAGCGCAGCTTCACCTCGCAAAAAACGGTTATCCCGTCCTCTTCAAATATGATATCCACCTCGCCGCCGCGCACATAGTGGTTGCGTGCCAATACTGTGCCCCCGTTTTGCTCTATATACCGCGCGGCCATGTCTTCTCCGCGGTTGCCGCGGCTGCGCGTATTCACAGGGAAAACCCCGACAAAAATGAGCGTCTGTGGATGGCGCATGGCCCCCGTTCCCGTATACATTCGGCATGGGCGCGTGTGCCGTATCCCTTGTGCTGCGCAAAACCGTAGCCCGGATAGACGTATTCGTATCCGCGCATCAGCCGGTCTCTCGTGACCTTGGCAATCACGGAAGCCGCTGCGATGCTGTAACACCGCGCGTCACCACCCACCAGCTCCTCATATTCAAACGGTATATCGATGCCGCCGATGCGGTCACAAAAAACGTAATCCGGTTTAGCCGAAAGCAAACTAAGTGCCGCCGCAAAGGCGCGCTTGGCGGCGTTGAGTATGTTGATCTCGTCGATCACGCGGTTGTCCACAATGCAGACGGCATAGCTTAAAGCCTGCTGCGTGATGATCGGGTAAAGCGCCCCGCGCTTTTTTTCCGACAGCTTTTTGGAATCGTCCACCCCCGGGATCAAGCACCCCGGCGGCATCACAACCGCCGCTGCCACACACGGCCCCGCCAGCGGCCCGCGCCCGGCCTCATCGACGCCCGCCACCAGCCGCCCCGCATCCCAGTACGGCCGCTCGTAAGCACTCATCGCTTTTATGCGGTCCATTTCCTCCGCTTCACTGCGCATCGCCGTCGCACCGCTCAAGCGTTATCCGCCCAAGCTTCCCCCCCCTGAATTCATCCAGCAGCGCCCGCGCGCCGCGCTGAACATCTATTTCGCCCTGCCGCAGTAAAAAACCTCTTTTTTGGCAGATTTCTTCCAGCATCTTTTGCGGCTCCGCCTGTTCTTTCACCGCGTAACGCGCGCTCAGCGCACCCGGCGCCGCCTCCGCCAGCATATCGATCAGCCGCAGCGCCAGCGCTGTTTCATCGACAACCTCACTGCGCAGCGAGCCAAGAACGGCGATGCGCTCCGCCACCTCAATCGGCTCAATCTTCGGCCACAGCAGCCCGGGAGAATCGAGCAGTTCCATGGTGTCGGACAGGCGCACCCACTGCAACCCGCGCGTCACGCCCGGTTTATCGCCTTCTTTGGCGCTTTTCTGACCGATCAGCCGGTTGATGATGGCGGATTTGCCCACGTTGGGGCTGCCCACAATCAGCACCCTGACCGTTTTGCGCGCCCCTTTTTCGGCATAGCGCTGCACGATGGGCGCCGCCGCGCCGCGAATGGCCGCCATGAGCGCTGCCGGCTTGTCACGCGTGGCGCAGAAGGACAGCGCGTGCCCGTAAACACGTCTGTAATAGGCCGTCCATCTCTTTGTCTGCTCCGGATTCGCCAAATCACTTTTGTTCAAGAGGATGATGCAGGCCTTGTTGGCAAGCATCTCCTTAAGATCGGGGCTCAAGGTGCTTTGCGGCGCACGCGCATCCACAGCGATCACGGCCACGCTGATCAGCTTGAGCTTTTCTGCAATCTGCCTTTTTGCCTTGGTCATATGACCCGGGTACCAATGGATCGCCATTCGCGCCTCCCGTCAATACGTAAAACAAAAAGAAGCCGCCACCGGCTCCTTTCGTGGTTTTTCAGCGTTTTTCTTTGAGCTTCGCAGCCTTGCCGACCCTGTCGCGCAGGTAGTAAAGCTTGGCGCGACGCACCTTGCCGCTCCGCAGCTTTTCGATGCTTGCGATCTTGGGCGAGTGGATGGGGAATGTCCGCTCGATACCGATACCGAACGACACGCGGCGCACAGTAATGGTCTCGGAAAGACCGCTGCCCCGGCGTGCAATCACATACCCTTCAAAGCCCTGAAGGCGCTCTCTTGTGCCCTCAATAACCTTCACGAAAACCTTGACCGTATCGCCAATGCTCAGTTCTGGCAGATCGGTGCGCATGTTTTCCTTTTCGATGGCTTTAATGATCTGGTTCATTTGCTGATTCCTCCTCCCGTTTCAGACGTTCATAACCGCATTTTTTTCGTCAGCCAAAAGGCACATAGCCTGGCCGGATCTTCACGGAAAGCGGACCGTCCTAAATCAACCTTAGGATTATAACACAGCGTTTGCCGCGTGGCAAGACGAAAAATTTCGAATTTTGACCAATACCAGCGCATATTTGGCTGTTTGGGCGCCTTGTGTGAGCCTTGGTTTGGTTGGTTTCATTCTCTGTATTTAGTGTCTTGACGACAAGGCGCGATTATGCTTTAATGATACCAGCAAAGGGGTCGGCACGAAGCCGACATCAAACCCATTTATAAAAAGGCCACAGCTGATAATACCATGAAGGTATGTGTTTTCCTTAAGGAAACAATCCGTTCGATGGTATTTTTTATTTGGAGGTTTTAAGATGAACATTTCGAGAACAAAAAAGCTTGTGCTGTCCGCCATGTTCCTCGCGCTGGGGATTCTCCTCCCGCTTTTTGTGGGTCATATGATCCCGATGGGCTGGATACTGCTGCCTATGCACGTTCCGGTGCTGCTGTGCGGGTTTATCTGCGGCGGCCCGTGGGGTCTTCTGGTGGGAGCGGTAACGCCGCTGCTCTCGAGCGTCATCACCGGCATGCCGGGACTGTTCCCGACTGCTGTTGCGATGATTTTTGAGCTGGCGTCCTATGGTTTGCTGGCCGGCCTGTTCTATAAGCTGTTCCCCAAAAATATCGGGTTCATATATGTCTCGCTGATTCTCGCAATGATCGGTGGGCGTGTTGTATGGAGCCTTGTGAGTCTTGTACTGTACGGCATCGCAGGCACCATCTTTACATGGGGCGATATAGTCAGCGGTGCTGTCATCATGGTGTTCCCGGGCATCATCATCCAGGTGGTGCTGATTCCCGCCATTATGATAGCGCTGCAGCTCACGCAGAAAAAGAAACGGAGCCAGCCGCAAATCGCATGAAAGATATCATGCTTGCCCAGCTTCATAAATACCCGCTGATGCAGGTTGCCGACATGGTCAAGCTGCTTTACCAAAGCGAGTTCGCGGGCGGCCATCTTATTGACGACCCGCCGGGGAGCCTGCGCCGCATATCGTCTGAGTGCCGCACAGCACGGCTCGTTGTCGCCGAAGAGGCGTTTGAGCCTATCGGCGGCGGGCTGTGCCGGCTGCATTTGGGAGCCATGCCCGCGCTGCGGCTCCGGCCGGAAACGGTGAACCGGCTTTTTATTGCCACGGCTGAAACGGTCAACGGCTCGATGACCCGGCTGGACGAGAAGCTAAAGCTGTTGCTTGAATGCTGCCAGAACGGTACGCTGCCCTTCCACGCGAACGACACAGAGGCATATTTGGGCGAATACCGTGCGCAGGGCTGTCCCCCCGTATCGCACAGCGCGCCGTTTCGCACGGCCTACGCGCCTGCTTACCGTGTGATCAGGGCTGCCTATTGCCAGTTTTTCGAGGTGTTCCAACGCATTGATGCGCTGCTCGGCAAACAAACAGCTGTGACCGTCGCCATCGACGGCAACAGCGGCGCGGGCAAAAGCTCGCTGGCCGCCCTTATCGCTCAGGTGTACGGCTGCAACGTGTTTCATACCGACGACTTCTTTCTGCCGCCGGAGCGCAAAACAGCCCAAAGATTGGCGGAGCCGGGCGGCAACGTGGACTACGAGCGCTTTTCGAAAGAGGTTCTGGCGGGCATCAAAAGCCGCGTGCCCTTTGAATACCGCGCATATGACTGCAAACGCGGTGGTTTGACTGCACCCGTTCACGTTGCGCCCAAAAATCTCAGCGTTGTCGAGGGAGTATACAGCCTGCACCCCGGGCTTAAGATGCGCTACGACCTGACCATATTCTTAAAGGTTGGCGGCGCCGCCCAGCGGGAGCGCATCTTAAGGCGCAGCGGGGAGGCGATGCTGGCGCGTTTTGACAGCGACTGGATACCGCTGGAAAACGACTACTTTGAATCAATGCGAATCGAGCAGCGGTGCGATATTGTGTATGACATGCAAATTTTTTCTTGACGAATGCTGCCGGGCGTGCATATAATAAGTCAAGCAAAAAAAGGAGCGTG
>CAZNVX010000301.1:0-4265 GCA_964576225.1 uncultured Christensenellaceae bacterium | reverse complement strand
AGTACTTGGCTGGTGACGGCCTGGGAGGGTAGGTAGCTGCCGGATTCAATTTTCCAATATATACACATTGTCGGGGAGCCCGTGCGCAAAGAAGCGTCGCGGGCTTCTTGATATATAATAGTCAACACTGCTTCACTCGGAACGCTGTCTGGCCGGCCGGTTCCGTGCCCTGCTGCGTCACAGAATCTTGAAATAGCTGTGCTATTCCTACGATTATGTTCCTTGCATGCCGCAAAACCATCTCGCCCATCCAACATTCCTTAATAAACCAGTGTTGACCTAGAGGCAATGATTAAATGGGGGGTTTTACATATATATACGTTCCCAAGGAGCCAGTGTGCTTTGGATGTGTCGCGGTCTTATTGATTTTTATATCGATTAGAGTACAATATTTAATATGAAGACAGTTATTAAAGATTCTGAATTAGAACAGTGGCATAATATATCAGAGTCCAAAATGTTTATTGAGCAAATTCTTAATCGTATTAAGGAAAATTATGATGTTGAGCATAAAGCGTATAGATTATCGCAGGGAAATTATAAAAACTTCAGTGAGGAGTATATACCAACTTTCCGATATTTAGAGTTTAAGTATGGTGTTAATAGTGACCTAGAATATAGACATGTTGGCCTTGGTAATCAAGGATTTGACGCAGAGATAAGAATTGGAGGAGCAATACAAACTATAGAAATAGCTTATCCTGATTTAGGTATTAGAACAAAAGAATATCAGCAACAAATGATTGATAAAAGATCAGCTCATAAGATATTTGATCCAAATGTATTATTTGAAAAGATAAAAAGAATAATCATAGAGACTGCAAACAAGAAGGCAAGGAAGCAATATGGCGAAACATTACTGCTAATTTATTATCCGTTTAGCGAGGATTTATATCCTGGAGATATCGGATTATCTGAGACACAGTTTGAACTTATGATTGATGAACTAAAAAAGATAATCTTTGGAGCAAATCAAGTTGATTTCTTCGTACCAGGGTATGAGTATGAAAATATTTTCGGTAAAAACCTTAAACCTGCAAAGCTATATCATATAAAGAAATAATTGATACAGCCTTATGAAAGAAGACGCCCAGATTAAGACTGCCTGAGTCGCCCGTGCGCATTGACGCGTCGCGGGCTTAGTTGTTTTGTTGGGGCTCATAATTTACATGCGAAATCCCAAGACTATAGGATATGAGCAAAGCAAGGGGGGCGCGATGGCTGACAATCAGGAAGCTCTGGGGGAAATGATGTCTCGATTGCGGGACAGCCAGCGAGAGATGGCCGACTCATTGAAAAAAATGAATCAGGCGCTGCAAGAAGGGTTTGCGCTGATAGACCGCATCCACGACGAGCTGATACAGATCAAATACAAATAAAGATTTTGGTTACACGTGAAGCCCGAGTATCAAATTGGCCAGATAGAAATAGATAACCAACGCAAAGGCGTCAACGATCGTTGTGATGAGCGGGCTCGCCATGATGGCCGGATCGAGCTTGATCTTTTTGGCGATGAGCGGGA
Source organism: uncultured Christensenellaceae bacterium (assembly GCA_964576225.1). Lineage (GTDB taxonomy): Bacteria > Bacillota > Clostridia > Christensenellales > SZUA-584 > SZUA-584. The sequence continues at coordinate 2,743 of CAZNVX010000301.1, read as the reverse complement.
GGATGCCGCCGGTGATTTTGGCGATCATCACCGTGAGCATGAGTGTCAGCGCCACGGTGAACGCGATGGCAAAGGTGTTGGCCTCCAAAAAATAGATCCTCAAAAAGTTCAGCACGGCCAGAGACGCGCCGACCAGCAGGCTGATTCTGAATTCTTTCCATATGATTCTGAGCATATCGGTGAATTTGACCTCGCCCAGAACGATGCTTCTGATGACAAGCGTGGAGGCCTGCGCACCGGCGTTGCCGCCCGTGTCCATCAGCATGGGAATAAACGCCGCGAGCACCACCACCGACTGCAGCGTGTCTTCAAAGCTGCGGATAATGTATCCCGTAAACGTGGCGGAGACCATCAGCACCATCAGCCACACGATTCTTTTTCTGGCCAGCTTGTAAACACCCGCATGGATATATTCCTCGTCGGTGGGGCGTACGGCCGCCATTTTCAAAATATCCTCGGTGGCCTCTTCTTCGATAACGTCAACGATATCGTCGATGGTGATGATGCCGACCAGGCGTTTTTCCGTGTCGACGACGGGCAAGGCGAGCAAGTCGTATTTTTTGAAGATGTTCGCCGTGTACTCCTGGTCATCATGGGTGTAGACAAATATCACATCTTTTTGCATGACATCGTCAACGCTTCGGTGGTCATCGGCCAACACCAGGTCTTTGAGTGAGATCGTCCCCTCGAGGTGGCGCTCGCGGTCGATCACGTAACAGGTATAGATGGTTTCCTTGTCGGGCGCCGTCCTTTTGATCAGGTCCAGCGCGCTGCCGATGGTCAGTTCCTTTTTCAGGCCGACATACTCGATCGTCATCAGACTTCCGGCGGAATACTCCGGATAGTTAAGGAACTGATTGATCATTTTCCTTTCGACGGAGCTGGTGTTTTTGAGTATCTTGGACACCAGATACGCCGGCATCTCTTCCAGAAAATCTATTTTATCGTCAAAATACAGGTCGGACAGAATCTCGGACAACTCAGATTCGTTAACCAGACCGGATATTTCGGATTGGCGATCGGAGCTTAAGTAGGAAAACGCGTCGGAGGCGATGTCTTTGGGCAGCAGCCTGAACACAACCAACGCATCCCTGTCGTCCAGGCTGTCGATGTATTCCGCAGTATCCTGAACGGGGTGGTTTTCGATTTCCTGTTTCAGACGCGCAAAATCCTTGTCTGTCAGCAGCTTGTTTAAATAATCAAAATCCATTTTGCTCCCCCTTGACCCGTCGCTGACAAAAAGATCAAACCCCTTGTTGCCTTAGTATTATTCTAACACAATAAAACCCAAACATGTAACCCCCGAAACAGCGGATGTGCGACAGGGGAGCGGGAGAAGCCTCTGATAAGCGCGGCGTTATCGGCATGCTGCGCCGCAGGCATCGGAGCGCTCACGGCTTATCATGATGCTCCGGGGCGCCGGCGTCGTAGGCCACGCGGCCGTTGATGATGGTATACAGGCAGCGCGTCAGGGTTTGCATCGGGTTGCCGTCGAATATGGCGATGTCGGCGTCCTTGCCCTCTTCAAGGCTGCCCACTCTGTTATCCACACGGCAAATCTGCGCCGCGTTGATGGTGATGGCCTTGAGGGCTTCCTCGTTATCCAGACCCTCCTTGGCGGCCAGCCCGGCGCACAGGGGCAGATACTGGATCAGCGAAACGGGGTGGTCGGTGGTCAGGGCGATTTTTACGCCGGCTTTGTGCAGCAGACCCGCTGTTTTAAAGTCCATGTATTGAACCTCGATTTTATTGCGCGACGCGAGATGGGGGCCGAGTATGGCCGGATAACCGGATTCTTTGATGTATTCGGCGATCAGATGGCCTTCGGTGCAGTGATCCAGCGTCATGCACAGGCCGAACTGCGCGGCGATACGGATGGCGGTGAGTATATCGTCTGCCCTGTGGACATGGGCTTTGAGCGGTATGCGTTTTTCGAACACCGGTATCCAGCACTCAAGCCTGTAATCTTCATCGAACGCTTCGCCGGAGTCCAGAGCCCTTTTTTTGGCTTCCGTGTATTGAGCAGCGGCCAGCAGCTCTTTGCGCAGCAGCGCGCCGATGGCCATGCGCGTGGACGGCATCATATTGTTACTGCCGTAGTTTTTCTTGGGGTTTTCGCCAAGCGCGATTTTCATCGCGGCCGGCTCAAGCACGATCATGTCATCGAGACGACGCCCGTCCGTTTTTAAAAACACAAACTGACCGCCGACAACGTTGGAGCTGCCCGGGCCTGCCATGACCGAGGTGATGCCCGCTTTGATAGCGTTGTGAAAGGCGGCGTCCATCGGGTTTATGGCATCAAGCGCTTTTAGGTAGGGCGTGACGGGCTCGGTCGTCTCGTTGCCGTCGTCGCCCTCCTGGCCGGTTTTCTCCTCGGTGATGCCGATATGGCAATGCGATTCGACAAGACCGGGCAGCACCCAATAGCCTTTGGCGTCGATGACGGGTTCATCGCCGCACGGCGCTATTTTTTCAGCAATTTTGCTGATAATATTTTCCGTAATCTGTATGCAGCCGGTGTCATAGGTTTTGCCGGCCATGGTGAGGATACGCCCGTTGATAATTAGAATAACCTGTCACACTCCGAAAAATCAAATCTTGATGACTACCGAATATGTTGCCCCGTTTCGACAGATAATAAACTTAAAACAGTCCCCAAAAGGAGCGAAAGAAAATGGACAATAATCAAAACAGGAACAACCAGAACAGGAACAACCAGAACAACAACCAGAACAACAAGCAG
>CAZNVX010000300.1:0-4267 GCA_964576225.1 uncultured Christensenellaceae bacterium | reverse complement strand
GCCATACATCAGGGGCAGCAGCGCATCCCCGATGAATATATCGAACGCCACCGTTGTGACGGATACGCTTGTTTGGTCGGGGTCAAACCCAATGGATATGCCTGCTCCCTCGTACAGGTTAAGCAAACCGCGCCGCGGCAGCGATGTGCCTTTCGGCTCGCCGGTGGACCCCGATGTGTAAATCACGTACGCAGCGTCATCCGGCCGGTCCACAGGCGGCAGATTATCGCACGGGCCGCTGTCGGGCACATCCCGGACATACAGCAACTCTCCGCCGAACGGCACATCGGCCGAGCCGTCCGTCAGCAGTATCTTAGAGCCGCTGTCCGATAGCATGAAGGCCAGCCGGCCCGCCGGGTATGCCGGGTCAAGCGGCAAATAGGCGGCACCCGCCTTGAGCACGCCAAAAACCGCCGCCATCAGATCCACGCTTCGCTTTAGACACAGCGCCACCACCGTGTTTCTGCCGACGCCCTTTTGCCGCAGAAGACGGGCAATACGGTTGGCGCGGGCATTGAGCTCGGCAAAGGTGCATTGCTTTCCGTCCGCGATAACGGCTGTCTTTTCACTGTGAGCCGCCGCCATATCCTCGAACACGGACTGCACCGTTCTCTCCCTGTCCAGGGGATACTCGGTCTGATTGAACCCTTGGGTCACCTGCCAGAGCTCCTCCTGTGTCAGCATCGCCACATCACACAAGCGCGCATCCGGTTCCGCGACAAGCAGCTCGGCCAGACGGCAAAAATGTGCCGCCATGCGTTTAATTCTGGTTTTTTTGAAAAGCCGCGTGTTGTATTCAATCTGGCATTTGAGGCCGTCCTGTTCATAGACCTCAAGCGTGAGGTCCAGCTTGGCCATTCCGGGGTCAAACGGATACAACGCAGCGCCCGGCAGCGGCGGCGCAAAACTGCCCGCTGCATATACCAGCATGGTGTCGAACAGCGGGTTATGGCTCAGATCCCGCGGCAGCGCCAGATCGGTTATCATGCGCTCAAAAGGATAATCTGCATGCGAGAGCGCTGAAAATACGTTTTGGGACAACTCCTCGAAAAACTGAACAAAGCTGTGCCGTCCGTGCGGATGGTTGCGCAGCGGGAGCATGTTGATAAACACGCCCACCATATCCTGCATTTCCGGACGCGGCCGGCCGGAAACGGGCGAACCCACGATAATATCTTCCTGGCCGGTATACTTTGACAGCAGCACGTTGTAGACCGCCAGCACCGCCATAAACATCGTGCCGCCACGCTGGGCCGCAAACTGACGCAGCTGTTCCGCCGTCTGTGCGCTCAACTCAAAGCCAAAGCGTGCACCTTCAAAGCGCTGCTGTGCGGGACGCGGCCTGTCGGTATGCAGATTAAGCAGCGGCAGCTCTCCTGCCAGCGCCTGTTTCCAGTATTCACGCTGCGGGCTCATCGAATCCGTTTGCAGCGAGCCCTGCTGCCAGACGGCGTAGTCCTTGTAATGCACGGTTACAGGCGGCAGCTTGTCCCCCGCGTACAGCGCGGCAAGATCGCCCATCATCACTTCCGCCGAACGCTTGTCACTGATGATGTGATGCGTGTCGATTAACAGAACCTGCCGCTTGCCGGTATCAATCAGCGCCGCCCGCAGCATGGGCGCTCTTTCAAGGTCAAACGGCCGTACCAATGACTTGAGCAGCCCGGACAGACGGCGCGGCTCGCATGTCAGCGTATCCATGACAAAGGGGACGTTTTTCTCCACCCGCTGCCGCAGCGACCCGTTGCTCAGACCAAAGCTGGTGCGCAGCGCGTCATGCCGCTCGATCAGTTTTTCGAAAGCGCGCTGCAGACGGTTCGGATCCGGCCTCTCGTTCAGCACAAAAGCGGTGGGCATATTGTAGGCGACTGAGATGTGCGGCTGCGAGATCACCCACATGCGCTGCTGGGCGGAAGAGACCGGATAGTCTTTCCGGTCGGGAACGGGCAGTATGGGCCGGTAAGCGCTTGCCTCCGCCGCATCAATCAGCGCGGCAAAGTCCTTCAGGTATGGTGAGCGGTTAACATCCTCCAGCCTGATTTCTACGGAAAAACGCAGCTGGACCTGGGCAAGCACGCGCACAATACTCAGCGAGTCGCCGCCGATGTCGAAGAAACTGTCATTTCGACCCACCTTGCGGACGTTGAGCGCGCTGCTCCAAATCTCCGCCAGCGCGCTTTCCGTCGGCGTCTGAGGCGCCGCATAGTCGTCAATCAGCGCTTCATCAGTCTTGAGAGGGTCAGGCAGCCGGCTTCGGTCCACTTTGCCGCTGGTGTTATACGGCAGGCTGTCCATGGTTAAAAAATAGGACGGAATCATATATGCCGGCAGATCGCGCAGCAGGTGCGCCTTGATGTCGGCTTTGCCCGGCGGGTTCCCGCACAGATACGCGCACAGGAATTTGCGGCCGTCATCATCCTCCCTGACGGCCACCGCGCAGCCGTCAACACCCGGTATCTGCAGCAGCCGGTTTTCAATCTCCCCCAGCTCAATGCGGTATCCGCGAATCTTGACCTGCTGGTCGATGCGCCCCAGAAATTCGATCTCTCCCAGCGGATACCAACGCGTCAGGTCGCCCGTGCGGTAGAGCTTTTCGCCAGTCCTGAACGGATTGTCCACAAAACGCTCCGCCGTCAGTTCAGGCTTGTTGATGTATCCGCGGGCCGCGCCTTGTCCGCCGATATACAGCTCTCCCGGCACACCGATGGGCACCGGGTTGCGGTGCGTATCCAGTATATATGCCTTCACGTTGTGCATCGGGCGTCCGATATTGGGCACTTTTGTTTGCGTGACATCGGTGCACGTGCAGCATATCGTGATCTCTGTCGGCCCGTAAAAATTGATAATGCGGGCATCTGTGGACTGCTGCACCCGCGCCAGCAGCTTTTCAGGCAGCACGTCTCCCCCCATGCCGATTTCGCGGAAGCTTTTGATACATGCCGCGCCCTGCTTGTCGGAGAGCAGCAGCTCCATGCGCCCCGGAGTCACCACCAGCATGTTGACCTGCGCCGACCGGATCAATTCCACCATATTACGCGGGATGTTCACCTCGTGCTCCTGCGCAAGCACCAGCACAGCGCCGTTCATCAAAGCCAGCAGCAGCTCCATCACGCTGATGTCAAACGATATGGAAGCGGCGCAAAGCAAGCGCGCGCCCGGAGAGAAATTCCACAGACTGCTCAATGAATACACAAAATGCACAATCGAGCGGTGTTCGATCTGCACGCCCTTAGGCTGCCCGGTAGAGCCGGAAGTATATATCACATAGGCCAGATGTTGTGGCGCGCATACCGATTCGGGCGCCTTGCCCGGCTCCGGCCGGATATCCGCCGGTATCACCAGCAGGCTGCCGTCGTCCGCGTATTTATGGGCAAGCCCGGGGGAAACCAGCAGCACTTTCGCGCCGCTGTCCTTGAGTATGTACGCCAGCCGTTCGGGCGGCAGCTCCGCATCAATCGGCAAAAACGCACCGCCGGCTTTTAATATGGCCAGCACGCAGACGGCGTAGTCCATCGTCCGGCCGACAAGCAGGCCGACGATATCGTCAGCCCCCACACCGTTTGCCCAAAGATGCCGCGCAAGCGCGGAAGACCGCTCATCCAGCTGCCGATAGGTCATCGATTCTCCGCGGCACACCACAGCCACTTCGTCGCCCTGCATCTGCGCCATGCGCCTGCGCCACAGAGTGTTGAGCGTTTCCCCCTTTGGAAACGGGCAGTCCGTATTGTTGAACAGATAGACGACGCGCTCATATTCATCATCCGACATCAGATCAAGCTGATACAAGGGCTTGTCAGGGTTTGAAATCGCATCGCTGATAATGTTGATCATATGCATATGGATATATTCGATCTCCTTAACGGAGAAAAACGGCGAATGATGGTCGTAATCGACGATAAACTTGCCTTCATCCTCACGGTCGTTGACATGGATGCACAAAGACGGCTCCTGGTATCCGCTGAAGTGCCAGCGCCCTTCACAGGTGAACGACTCGGTATCCTTGTTGAATTTGCCGATTTGATAGGACAGCGTTACGTCATACAGGGCTTCAAGGTCTTTGTGCGTTTTGCGCAGATCCTGCATCAAAAGGTTATAAGGGTATTTCTGATGCTTCAGCGCCGAAAACCAGCTGTTGGACACCTCCTGGCAAAAGCCCGCGAACGACAGTTCATCCTGTATGCGGACACGGATAGGCACCGTGCTGACGAACATACCGAATGTTTCCTTGGCATGCTGGGAGGTTCTGTTGGCAACGGGCGCGCCGATG
>CAZNVX010000299.1:0-4272 GCA_964576225.1 uncultured Christensenellaceae bacterium | reverse complement strand
ATCTGAGAAGCCTGCAACGGAAAAGGATGAATTTCTTGAAGGCCTTGAGAAAGTCGTCCGGTTGAAGAAGGGACAAGTCATCAAAGGAAACATTGTTCAGATTACAGATGAAGATGTTTGTGTCAATATTGGATATAAATCGGATGGTATTATTCAAAAGAATGAGCTCTCGATGAAGGAGATCAATCCGAAGGATCAATTTCAAATCGGGGACGAAATAGAAGCCGAAGTTATCAGCCTGAATGACGGTGAAGGCAATGTGCTTCTCTCAAGAAAACGTGTAGAAAAGAAACTGAACTGGATCAAGATACAGGAAAACGTCGGTACAGACTTGCTCTATAAGTGTGTGATTAAAAAGGCAGTTAAGGGCGGAGTCACGACCAAAATTGAAGGCTACAGCGCTTTTATACCCGCATCGCATCTCTCCCTGAAATATGTGGAGGATTTAAAGCAGTTCGAAGGTCAGGAAATCGAAGTCACGCTTATTGATGCCGACAAAAAACAAGAACGCTTGGTGGCGTCACACAAAAGCGTGTTGCTTCGGGAGAAAAAAGAGAATGAAAGAAAACTATGGGAAAACTTCTCAAAGGGCGAGCATTTAAAAGGTGTTGTCAAGCGCCTGACAGATTTTGGCGCGTTTGTTGATGTGGGCGGTGTGGATGGTTTGCTGCACATTTCGGATATGTCCTGGTTCCGTGTTAAACATCCCTCGGATGTGGTTTCAGAGGGTCAGGAGCTTGAACTCGTCGTGCTGAACGTAGACCCGGGCAAGAAAAAAATCGCTCTGGGATATAAGCAGCTTCAGCCAAAGCCGTGGGACCTTGTTCCCGAGAAGTATCATGCCGGCGATATCGTCAAGGGCAAGGTCGTGCGTATTGTGCCGTTTGGCGCATTCGTGCAGCTTGAGCCTATGGTTGACGGGCTGATTCATATATCGCAGATATCGACTCACCGGCTTGAAAGGGTTGAGGATGAGTTAAGAGTCGGCGACGAGGTTGAGGCAAAGGTGTTGGAAGTGAATGCTGAAAAACGGAAGATCAGCCTTTCGCGCCGTGTGCTTCTTCCAACGGAAGAACGTGTATCCGAGAAGAAAGTGGACTTTGTAAAAGAAGACGATTTTCACTATGAAATTCCGCCTGTTCAGGAAGCCACCGTATCTTTGGCAGATTTTTTTCCAAAAAAAGATGATTAACTCTTGAATATTCGGTGGGTTTCTGGTAATAATTATAAATGACCTCACAAAATATATTAAGACCCCCTTTACATTGGTCGTGATGCAAATCGCGACTCTTTTTTTGGGCGGACAAAGCTGTTGCATCTGAACAGACAATAAATTATACTAAAATGATGAACACAGGTTTCCCGACAGGAGTCAAAATGAAAAAAGTCTTGATGGCCGTGGATGGCAACAGCTTGATGCATCGCGCGTTTTATGCGTTGCCGCTGCTCACGCGGGCTGATGGCGAATACACCAATGCCGTATATGGCTTTTTTTCGATGCTGATCAGTGCGATATCCACCCACCGGCCGGATTATCTGGCCATTGCGTTTGATAAAAAGGGTAAGACATTCCGCCATGACATGTTTGACGGCTATAAAGGCGCAAGAAAGGCCACGCCACCGGAGCTGATTCCGCAATTCGACATACTGAAAAAAGCACTTGAGGGGCTTCATATCTCTGTCCTCGAAAAGGAAGGCTATGAAGCGGATGATATACTTGGCCTGCTTGCCGGTATGGCCGAAGAAAACGGTTTGGAATCCATGCTGCTCACGGGTGACAAAGACGCCTTTCAGCTGATATCCGAATCATGCCGCGTCCTGCTCACGCGTAAAGGTGTCAGTGAAATTGACACCTTCGACTTGGAGAAGCTATCCCACACGTATGCACTGAAGCCTTCCCAGATTGTGGACTTAAAGGGCTTTATGGGCGACAGTTCCGACAGCATACCGGGTGTTCCCGGTGTCGGTGAAAAAACGTCGCTTGCGCTATTAAACTCATATGGCAGCATGGATGGCGTCTATCGTCACATTGATGAAGTTAAGGGGAAGTTAAAAGAAAAACTGATAAACAACAAAGAGCTGGCATACATGAGCCGTGAACTTGCAAGGATCGATTCTGCTGTTCCGCTGGATATGCCCATCGAATCACTTAAGTTTTCCGGCCTCACGGCTGATAATGCAAAGGAGACATTTGAAGGCTTGGAATTCTTTTCTCTTCTGAAAAGGCTGGTGCCGGAAAAGCCGCTCAAATCGGTAGAAATGGTTTCTGTAAACACTATGGATGCGTTGAAGCGCGTGCTTGACGAGGCGGAAAAAAGCCGATTTGTAGCGGTTTCATTGACGGACCATATTTCGCTCGCGTTTTCTGATGATCGCGAATACAGCATGATTATGGAGCACTCCTTGCTCAACACCGATTTTAACGACAGTATCGTGATTGATGCTTTAAAGCCTTTGTTGGAGAATGAGAAACGGACGAAGATTTTGCATGACGCTAAGCAGGTTTCCACAAAGCTGATGGAGTACGGAGTCGCCCTTGAAGGCGTGCTCTTTGATACGGCATTGGCTGAATATGTGATCAACCCGGGCACGGCCGGTCTTCCGCCGGAGAAGCTTGCCGAGAGCTATGGCTTGGGCGGCAATGCAGCAGGCATCGCCGGCTTGTACAAAAAACAGGAGCCCAGACTCAAACAAGACGGTCTTTGGTATGTATATAACGATATTGAGGTGCCGCTGACGCACGTGCTGCTGGACATGGAGCGGACGGGATTTCGGATCGACCTGGCCGAGCTGGCAGCCTATGATGACGACCTCCGGTCACAGATTGCCACCCTGACAGCGGACATATATTCGCTGTGTGAAGGTAACGATTTTAATATCAATTCGACAAAACAGTTGGGGCAGGTTCTTTTTGAACGCCTTGGGCTGCCTTATGGCAAAAAGAGCAAAACAGGTTACTCAACAGACATTGCCGTGCTGGAGGGCTTATCGGATAAGCACCCGGTGATCGACAAGATCATTGAATATCGCCGCCTCACCAAGCTGAAAAGCACATATCTGGATGGGCTTAAAAAGATTGCGGACAAAAATGGATTTGTGCACACGACGTTTATGCAGATTTCGACAGTCACAGGGCGGATTTCCAGCAAGGAACCGAATCTGCAGAACATCCCCATCCGTACGCAGGAGGGGCGCGAGATTCGCCGCTTGTTCCTGCCGTCGACCCCTGGCCGCAAGCTGGTATCGGCGGACTATTCACAGATTGAACTGCGCATATTGGCGTCGATATCCGGCGATCGGGTGATGCAGGAGGCCTTTCAATCAGGTGTAGATATCCACACGCGTACCGCTTCCGAGGTGTTTGACGTGCCGCTTGATACTGTAACCGAGGGCATGAGGCGCAGCGCCAAGGCTGTCAACTTCGGCATTGTTTATGGAATCAGCGATTTTGGGCTTGCGCGAAATCTTAACATCCCCGTTAAGAAGGCGACTGAGTATATCAACAAGTATTTTGCCAGATTCCCCGGCGTAAGACAATACATGGACTTCATCATTGCCAAAGCCAAGGCCGACGGCTATGTGACCACCCTGCTGGGGCGGCGCCGCTATCTGCCGGAGCTTCGCTCCAGCAATTACAACATACGGTCATTCGGCGAGCGTGCAGCGTTAAACACACCCATTCAGGGTACTGCGGCAGATATAATCAAGCTCGCAATGATCGATGTATCAAGGAAGCTACGTGAAGGCGGCTTCAGCTCCCGTCTGATTCTCCAGGTTCATGACGAGTTGGTGATTGACGCGGCAGATGACGAGGTGGCTGTTGTCAGCACGCTGCTGAAAGAATCAATGGAAAACGCCTATACGCTTGATGTGCCCGTTTTGGCGCATGTTGCAGTGGGCGAAAACTGGCTGGACGCGAAATGAAGCTGATGATCGGTATCACCGGCGGAATAGGATCGGGAAAATCGGCCGTCACCCTTTTTTTGCGAAAGAGGGGAGAAACCGTTATATGCGCAGATGAGACAGCGCGGCATGTGGTGGCGCCCGGCCAGCCGGGGGCGGACGCATTGCGGCAATTCTATGGCGACGACTTTTTTTTGCCGGATGGAACGCTCAACAGGAAAAAGCTGTCAGATTATATTTTTGGCAGCCCGGAGCGGGTTACACGCATTAATGATTTGCTGCATCCGTTTATCACCTCGCATATGCTTGAACAGGCGTCGCAGCAGAGGGGAAGGATCTTTTTGGATGCTTCGCTCCTGATACAGTCGG
>CAZNVX010000298.1:0-4277 GCA_964576225.1 uncultured Christensenellaceae bacterium | reverse complement strand
GACAGCACGACCCGGATTGCGTCGCGTTTGAAGAACTGTTCACAGGTAAGAATGTAAAAACAGTGATACAGGTGGCGCAGGCGCGCGGGGCGGCGATGGCGGCGGCTTTCGGCACCGGAGCTGCGCTATATGAGTATACGCCGATGCAGATCAAACAGGCGATTGTGGGATACGGACGCGCTGAAAAGAAGCAGGTTCAGGAGATGGTTCGGCTGTTGCTGAGGCTTGACAGCCTGATACGGCCGGACGACGCGTCGGACGCTGTGGCCTGCGCGGTCTGCCATGCGCATTCCAGCCGCTTTGCGGATAGCTTCCGCATCAGATAGAGGAGACTATGTACGATTACATCAGAGGCGAGGCGGTTTCCGCCGAAAAAGACCATGTGGTGATTGACGCCGGCGGCGTCGGATACCGCGTGTATACGTCGGCGCAGTCGCTGCTGCATATTAAAGCCGGTGAGCCGGCCAAACTATATTGTCAGCTCGTGGTGCGTGAGGATGCTCACACGCTGTATGGGTTCTTCTCGCCCGAGGAGCGGGAGATGTTCGTGCGCTTGACGGGTGTGTCCGGTATAGGCCCAAAAGCGGCCTTGGCGGTGCTTTCAGCGATGAAGGTGAGCGATCTGGCGGCGGCGATTATCACGTCCGATGAGCGGGCGTTCTCCAAAATACCCGGTATCGGCAAAAAGACGGCTCAGCGCATTATCATCGATCTGGCGGAGAAGATCGCAACCAAAGAGATGATCGACGACGGCGGCTCTGCGGCCGCCGTGGGGGGAGCCGGAGTGGAGGCGGAAGCCGTGGCTGCGCTTGTTTCGCTGGGCTATAACCGCCCTGAAGCGATGCGCGCCGTCTCATCGGTCAGGAATCTGGGTGATTCGGCCGAGGATATTATATTGCTGGCATTGAAGCGTATGGGCGCATAAGGAGGAGCAGGGCTTGGACGATAACAGAATCGTATCATCACAGGTCGGCGAGGCGGATCAGGCGGCTGAGCTGTCTTTGAGACCTCAGACGCTGGACGATTACGTGGGGCAATGCAAGGCCAAGGATAACCTGAAGGTGTTTATGTCGGCGGCCAAGAATCGCGCTGAGTCATTGGATCATGTGCTGCTGTACGGCCCGCCGGGGCTGGGTAAAACCACACTGGCCTACATCATTGCATCCGAGATGGGCGTCAACATCCGCGTGACATCAGGCCCCGCCATTGAGCGCCCAGGCGATCTGGCGGCGATACTGACCAACCTAAACAAAGGCGATGTGCTGTTCATCGATGAGATTCACCGTCTTAACAGCAGCGTGGAGGAAGTCTTGTATCCGGCAATGGAGGATTATGCGCTGGATATTATCATCGGCAAAGGGCCGTCCGCAAGAACGCTGCGTTTGGGGTTGCCGCATTTTACCCTGGTGGGCGCGACAACGCGTGCCGGGCAACTGACATCGCCGCTCAGAGACCGCTTTGGCGTCATCCATCGGCTTCAGATGTACACGCCTGATGAATTGGCGCAGATTATCCGGCGCTCCGCAGGCATATTGAATGTGCGGATTGATGACGATGCGGCGCTGGAGATCGCGTCGCGCTCAAGAGGCACGCCGCGCGTGGCCAACAGGCTTCTGCGCCGCGTGCGTGACTTCGCGGAGGTGGACGGCCAGGGCGCAGTCACGCTGGATATCGCCCGATATGGCCTGGAGCAGCTTGAGGTGGACGAAATTGGTCTCGACGGCGTGGATAAGGCGATACTGGAAGCGATCATTTACAAGTTCAGCGGCGGGCCGGTCGGGCTGGATACGCTGTGCGCCGCCACCAATGAGGAGAGCGTGACCATTGAGGACGTTTACGAGCCTTTTTTGATTCAGCTTGGGTTTATCAATAAAACACCGCGCGGGCGTGTGGCCACGGCGTTGGCTTACGCGCATATTGGTTGTCCCTATCACGCGAACAACACACAGCAGATAAAACTGGATATCTCGGAGGGCTGATTGAAGACAAGCGATTTTTACTACGAACTTGACGAGAGTCTGATCGCCCAGACGCCTATTGAGAAAAGGGACGCTTCGCGTCTGCTTGTGTACAGCAGGGAGACGCACGAGACAGCGCATCGCTCATTTTCCGATATCCTCGATTATCTGCATGCGGGTGATGTACTGGTCATAAACGATACCAAGGTGATTCCCGCGCGTCTGTACGGCGTCAAGCAAGGCACTGAACGCTCTGTCGAGTTTTTATTGCTGCGACGCCTGTCGCTTGATTCCTGGGAGATTATCTGCAAACCTGGGAAGAAGCTTAGAACCGGTGATGTGGTGACGTTTTCGGACAAGCTTTCGGCCACCATCATCGACAAGAAAGAAGATGGTGTCTTCACAGTCCGATTCAACCATAACGGTGTGTTTGAAACGATACTCGATGAGCTGGGTGAAATGCCGCTGCCGCCGTATATTCATGAGAAGCTGAATGATCCGGCGCGTTATCAGACGGTGTACGCGCGTGAGGAAGGGTCGGCCGCGGCGCCCACCGCCGGCCTGCACTTTACGCCCGCACTTTTGGATACAATCGAAGCGATGGGCATTGGCATCGCGCGGCTGACGCTTCATGTGGGCTTGGGCACATTCCGTCCTGTCAAGGTTTTGAACGTGGAAGAGCATGTGATGCACACCGAGTACTATCAGGTGACGGATGCAGCCGCTGATGCCATCAATTCGGCGCGGCAGAATGGCGGACGCGTTATCGCGGTGGGAACCACATGTGTGCGCACGTTGGAAACGGTTTCGGATGAGAGCGGCCATGTGCACGCTGCCAGCGGTGAAACAGGTATTTTTATCACGCCGGGCTACCGTTTCAAGGCAGTGGACGCGCTGCTCACCAACTTTCATCTGCCCGAATCCACGCTGATCATGCTGGTCTGCGCGTTCGCGGGGCGCGGGCGCACGCTGTCGCTTTATAAAGCCGCAGTGAAGGAGCGTTACCGGTTTTTCAGCTTTGGCGACGCGATGCTGATACTTTAAATCACGGAGGAACAATGGCTGTCATTTTTAAGATACAGAAAAAATGCAAGCACACTGCGGCGCGCACGGGGGTGCTCAAAACGCCGCACGGCGACATCAAAACGCCGGTGTACATGCCGGTGGGCACGCAGGCCACCGTGAAAGCGATGACGCCCGACCAGGTTAAGGCGGCAGGCGCGCAGATCATACTCGCGAATACCTATCACCTTTATTTAAGGCCAGGGCATGAGCTGGTGCGCGAGGCAGGCGGCCTTCATACATTCATGCACTGGGACAAGCCGATACTGACAGACAGCGGAGGCTTTCAGGTGTTTTCGCTGGGCGCTTTGCGCAAGATCACTGAACAGGGGGCGATGTTTGCCTCGCATCTGGACGGTTCAAGGCATATGCTGACGCCCGAAAAAGCGATGGAGATCGAAGGGGCGCTCGGAGCGGACATCATCATGGCGTTTGACGAATGCACCGCCTGGCCGGCGGAATACAACGCTGTTGCCGCTGCGATGGAGCGCACGCACCGCTGGGCGCAGCGTTGCAAGGATGCCAAGGCACGGGAAGACCAGGCGCTGTTCGGCATCGTGCAGGGCGGGACTTATGCGGATTTGAGACGGGAAAGCGCAAAAGCCATCGCATCGATGGATTTCCCCGGCAACGCTATCGGCGGCCTGTCCGTGGGTGAGCCCAAGCCCATTATGAACGACATGCTCGATGTGACGGTGCCGTGGCTGCCTGAAAACAAGCCGCGTTATCTGATGGGTGTGGGCAGCTTTGACTGTTTTGTGGACGGTGTGGCGCGTGGTGTTGATATGTTCGACTGCGTCCTGCAGACGCGCATGGCGCGCAACGGCACGGCCATGGTGCGTACGGGACGGCTTGTCGTCAGAAACGCGCAGTACGCGCGGGATTTTCGGCCGATAGAAGAGGGCTGCGCTTGCTACGCATGCAAAAACTTTACCCGGGCTTACATCCGTCACCTGATTAAAGCGGGAGAAATCCTCGGCGCCACGTTGTTGTCAATCCACAATGTGCACGCTTCCATTCAATTCATGGAAGAAATACGACGTGCTGTGGAGGAGGATCGCTTTGAGCCGTTCAAAAGTGAATTTTTTTCAAACTATCAGTCTGAAAACCAAAAAAACAGTTGATAATTATGGGTAGCTCATATAGTATATATATTCAAGGGAATTTTAATAAAGGAAGGTATTTTGAATGGATCAGGGGATAATGCAGTATTTGCCACTCGTTGCGATCTTCGTGGTTTTCATATTGCTGATGATC
>CAZNVX010000297.1:0-4290 GCA_964576225.1 uncultured Christensenellaceae bacterium | reverse complement strand
CAAAAATAAGCTGAATGCCCAATGGAAGCTAAAAAAGCCTTGTATGACAGTTCTTTGGCCTTTGTTATTTATCCTTCCGTAAAAATGCGTGCGGATATTAGCGACTTCCTCCGACACCTCACCATCATGATATCAACAAAACCGTCACGCGCATCAATGCGTATTCCCCGAACGTATTCTTGGTCCGGCCATGCAGTATCCGACATCAGCATACCAAACAATCTCCGACTGATTTATCTGTAGTCATTGAATACGCTAACATAAATGTTTTCAGCCGCCCGCCTTCACGCCCGGCCCGGCCAGCGTGCTGCGCCCGCCCGATAGCTTCTTCACCTCGATCTGCACGTCGATGCGTTCTTTCAGCGCCTCCACATGGGAAATCACGCCCACCAGCTTGCCCTCGCGGCTGCCGAGGGTGGACAGCGTCTGCAGCGCCGCCTCCATGAAGTTTTCGTCCAGTGACGCAAAACCTTCGTCGATGAACAGCGAGTCGATGCGCGCCCGCCCGGACGACATTTCAGACAGCCCCAGCGCCAAAGCCAGCGACACAATGAAGCTCTCGCCGCCCGAAAGGTTGGCCACCGGCCGCTGTTCGCCCGCCTGATACGTGTCGATCACAGCCAGCTCCAGCGGCTTTGACGCGTTGGTGGTGTCGCGCACCAGCACATAGCGGTCACTCATGCGGCCAAGGTTCATGTTGGCGAAGCGCATCAGCGACTCAAACGTAATGCTCTGCGCGATGCGGCTGAACCTGGATCCGTCCGCCGAGCCGATCAGCGCGTTTAAGGCATCCCACTTCTCCAAAGCTTTTTTCTGCGCGGATTCATCCGACTTGAGGCTTTTGAGCTTATGGCGGCTCTGCGCGTTCACCTTGAGTATCTGCGCCACCACGCCCTTTTGCGCCGTCTGTTCCGTCACCAGCGCCGCCAGTGCATTGGCCGCAAAGCGCAGCGCATCCTCCTCCGGCTTCTCGCCCAGTCGAGACGCCATCTCCGCCCACACCTCAAACCGCGCCGCTGTGTCCTGCGCGTCGGATACCGCCGCCACATCAGCCGCATCGGCCAGCGCCGCCGCATAGACCTCATCCGCCTGCCGCGTCTCCTGCTCCAGCTCGCCTTGCGTCCGCGCGGCGTCCCGCGTGTTCTGCAGTACGGCGCGCTCCGCCTGCTCCGCATCCTTGCGCCGCTGCTCTTTGAACGCGGTCAGCCGTTGCGTCAAGGCCTCTGCCGCCGCTTCCTCCGCATCCGCCTGTTTGTCGCTAAATAGCCGTTCACGCTCCTCAGACAGTTCATCTGCCCTGGCCTGCGTCTTTCTCAATTCTTTTGACCGCACCTCCATCTGCGCCTTGATTTCCTGTATCGCGCGGCGGTCATTATTGATCTGCTGCACATCCTTGTCCACGCCGCCCAGCTTCTGCGTCAGTGCGTTCACCCGCTCCTGGGCTCCGCCGCGTTGACGCGCCAGCGCCGCATGTGTGCGCAGCACATCCTGCGCCTCCGCCAACGCCTGCCGCAGCGACGCCGCGTCGCTCAAATCCATCGCCTGTCCGGCCAGCTTATCGGTCTGCTGCTTTATGAAGCGCTCTTTTTCTTCGACAATCTTCCCCTGCTGCTCCGCCCCGGCTTTCGCCTGCGCTGCCTGCTGCCGCACGTGCTTCAACGCCCGCTGCGCCGCCTCGTTCTCGGCTTCGCACTGCTTGAGCCATGCATCGTCGAAAGGCTTGTCCGCCTCGGGATGCTGTATCGAGCCGCATAATGGACACGGCTGTCCGGGTTTCAGGTTCTGCCGTTCCTGACCAAAACGCTGTTCCAGCCGCGCAAACAGCAGCCTGTCCTCCGCCTCCTTCGCGGGCTGTTCCAGCTCCCTCTCACGTCTGAGCAGCGCCTGCGCCTGTGCCAGCGCCTGCTCTTGCTTCGCCTGCCGCTCCGCAATCTCTGCGAACGCTTCCGCTGCCGGCACGGCGATGCCCAGCATGTCCGACTGACGCTGCCAGAAAGCCTCGTCCCGCTGCTTGAGCGCCGCCGTCATCTGCTGTTTCAACGCCGCTTCTTCGCTCCTCGCCGCATCCAGCTCCTCCTGCGCGTTCTTCAACAGCCGCGGCTCTAATGTCTTATCCTCATATAACGATCTGTAAGTCTCTTGGCTTGCATTTGGAACATGTTTCTTGAAAATATCCAGTATATTATTCTTGTAACCCTTAATGCGCTTGTTATCGTCGCCGATCTCTCTGGTCAATCTGTCAATGTCCGCCTGCCGGGAGGCTATTTGCTGATCCAGCGCCCGCACAGTTTTCAATGTCTCGGTCAGCTCAGCCTGTGCCTGCTTCTGTGCTCTCTCCTGCTGCTCCGCCTCCGCCAGCTCGCGCTGTCGGTCTGCGAGCGCGTCCGCTAACGCCTGCGCACCGCTTTGGTAACGCTTCAGCTCCGCCTCCTTTATCCGCAGACGCCCTAAGCCGTCGATGCACGCCGCCAGCCTTTCCTTGAGCGCCCCATGCACGGGGATTGCCGCGTCCAGCTGCCGCAGCTCATCCTCCCGCGATGACGCTTCCGACTCGCTCAGTACCTCCGCGGACACTTCCTCGATGCGCGCGCGCGTCTGCTGCAGCGTCAGGCGCGCCTGTTTGGCGCGTTCATACGCCGCGATCGATATGCGGCGGTACAGCCCCATGTCTGTCATCTGCTCCAGAATCGCGGCGCGGTCGTTGGAATTGGCCTGCAGAAATTCAGCGAACCGAAACTGTGCCAGCATAATGGAGCGCGTGAACCGTTCAAAGTTAAGCCCGGTCAGTTCTTCAATCTTGGCCTCTGCTTCCCTTATGCTCGCCGCGGCCACCTGCCATTTTCCGTCCGCAGCCTGTTCGCACACCTCCCGCTTCACCGCACGGAACGGCTTGCTGCCCCTCACCGTGCGTCCGTGTTCAAACCGGCTTCTATACCGTTTCCCGCGGGATGTGAACACCACCTCGGCGGCGCATGCGGCTTCGTTTTTGTTCATCAGCTCGTCCTGCGTGTCGCTGATGGTGCCGATACGCGGCGTCCGTCCGTACAACGCCAGGCACATCGCATCCATCACCGTGGTTTTGCCCGCGCCGGACGGCCCCACAATGGCGAACAGACCGCCCGCGTAAGCCCGGTCATTGAGGTCGATCTCAAAGCGCCCCGCCAGCGAGTTGAGGTTCTCGATAACCACTTTCTCTATGCGCATGATTCCGCGTCCTCCAGCCCCTGAACGATCTCGTTAAAGCCATCGATGAGCAATTGCTTCTGGTCGTCGCTGACCGTGCCGCTCTCCAGACAGCGCAGAAACACGTCCTGTACCGACAGCATCTCCAGCGTCTCCGCCTCGTCCGCACGTATCGCCTGTCCTGCTGAGCCCGCCGCGCGGATACTCAGCACCTGCGCGCGCCCGCCCTTCACCGCGTCGTTCACGTCCGCCGCCAGATGCGGGCAACCCGCATCACCGGTATAAGTCACCTCCACCCACACATCCTCACCGGCCAACGCAGCCAATTCCTGCAATATCTCTTCACGCCCGCCGCGCACGGCCACCAACCGCGCAAACGGCGGCACCTCAATTTCGTTGATGGCCATTCCATTGTCAAAATCCACCTCCAGCACACGCTTGCCCGCCGTCTCGCCGAAGCTCATCGGCAGCGGCGCGCCGCAGTAGCGGAGGTTGTCCCGCCCGGCCACGCGCTGCGCCCCGTGGATATGCCCCAGCGCCACGTAATCGATCTCGGCCGGAAATATGTCCGCCCCTACCTGCCCAAGGCTGCCCACATACAGCTCACGGACGCCGTCACCCTCGCTGCGCTGCGCGCCCGCCGCAAACAGATGCCCCGTCGCCAATATAGGCACGTCGCCGACCTGTTTGCGCATGTCCAGCGCCGCCCGCACCGCATCCCGATAGAACTGTGCCGTCGCGCGGACGATTTTTTCGTCGCTGCTCTCGGTGTCATCCTCCAGCCGCACCAGCTCGTTTTTGCGCAGATACGGCACAGCGACACACAGCGCGCCCACACCCCCTGAGGCCCCGCGCATCGGAATCACATGCTTTTCGGGTTCACCCGCCAGGCCGACGGTATAAATATTCAGCCGCTCCAGCACGCCCGCCGGCGCTTCCAGCAGCGTGGGCGAATCGTGGTTGCCCGCCACGACGACGACGGTCTTGCAGCATGTCATAAGCAGCGACGTCAGAAAATCATAATACAGCCGCTGTGCCTGTCCGCCCGGCGCACCGTTGTCAAACACGTCGCCCGCCACGATCAGCGCGTCAATGCCCCGCTCGCAG
>CAZNVX010000296.1:0-4291 GCA_964576225.1 uncultured Christensenellaceae bacterium | reverse complement strand
CATTTGCCCGTATCGCTGCCAATATTAAAAAAACAGCCCGTATCCGACAGGCTCTTTCCCATAACGAAGGGCTCATCGTGCCGCCTGTGCTGATATTCAGCGTCACCAACGACTGTAATTTATCCTGCAAGGGCTGCTTTGCGTGTGACCAGCAGCGTGACAGATCTGCCGAGCTCTCCATGGACGAGATCAAACGCATCACGCGGGAAGCGGTGGAACTGGGCGTCTGCGTTGTGATGATCGCCGGCGGCGAACCGCTGCTCAAGGACGGCATACTCGACCTGCCCAAAGCCCATCCGGGCACGCTGTTCGTGATGTTTACCAACGGGCTGCTGCTGAACACGCCGTCTGCGCAGCCGGCTGCTTCGATGCGCAACCTGATCCCCATCATCAGTCTTGAAGGCGGGCGCGAGCTGACGGACGAGCGGCGCGGGCCGGGGCTGTTCGACGCCGTGACCGCAGTCATGCAGCGTCTGAATGCGGACAAACGGATGTTCGGCGTTTCCGTCACGCTCACCAGCCGCAACTACGATCAGGTTGTCCGAGGCGATTACCTGAAGCTGATGCAGGCCACGGGCTGCCGCGCGGCGTTTCTGATCGAATACGTGCCGTGCAGCGCCGAGGATGAAACGCTCTGCCTGTCCCATGAACAAAAAGACCATTTGCGCCGCGTTGAAAAGGATTTATACAAGCAGCACGACATGCTGGTCGTGTCTCTTCCGGGCAATGAGGACCCTTACGGCGGCTGTCTGGCTTCAGGCCGCGGGTTTTTGCACATCAGCTCCACCGGCGCGCTGGAAGCCTGCCCCTTCGCGCCCTTTTCTGACGTCAGCGCGAAAAACATGCCGCTCAAGGAAGCGCTGCGCTCACGCCTGCTCGAAAAGATTCGCGACGGCCATGAGAGCTTAAAAGAAAGCCGCGGCGGCTGCGCGCTAAAAGAAAATGCCGGATGGGTGGCTTCTCTGCAAAAAAGCTGAAGTGATTGGGTTCGATGCCGCGTCGGCGCTGATTTGCCTGACGCGGGAATCCTGTCAGCAAAAAACGCGTTGCATTATTCGTCTGTCCTGTGCTGTCAAGCTCTATACTCCGTTCACCACGTTAACCGGATGCCCGGCGAGATACGCCGCGACGTTTCTGGCCGCCTGCGCCATCAGCCGTTCCCGTGACGGACGCGACGCCCATGCGATATGCGGCGTGATAATGATGTTGTCGGCATGCAGCAGCGGGTTGTCGGCGCGAATGGGTTCAGCGGATACCACGTCGCAGGCTGCGCCTGCCACTTTGCCGCTCGCCAACGCATCCGCCAGTGCCTGCTCATCGACCAGGCCGCCCCGCGCAATATTGATGAGCATCGCCCCCTGTTTCATTTGGGCGATGGTGCTTGTGTTTATCATCTGCATGGTATGCTCTGTGAGCGGGCAGTGCAGGCTGACGACGTCGGCCTGTGCCAGCAGCGTGTCCATGGCCGCATACCGCAGCGACTCCGACTCCGGCTCGGGCCGGCTCCGGCTGGCCGCCAGCACATGCATGCCAAACGCCTGCGCGATACGCGCCGTCTTCTGACCCGTACGCCCCATGCCCACGATGCCCATCACCATGCCGCTCAGCTCGCTCATCGGGTACTTCCAGAAGCAGAAATCCGGCGATGCCGTCCATTCGCCTTTTTTTACCGCGTCCGAATGAGCGCCCACGCGTCGGCACAGCTCAAGCAGCAGCGCGAACACCATTTCGGCCACCGCATCCGTGGCATACCCCGGCACATTGCATACATGAATGCCGCGCCGGCTTGCTGCCGCTACGTCCACCACATCATAGCCCGTGGCCAGCACCCCCACATATCTGATATGCGGCGCCGCCTCAAACTCCCCGGCGGAAAGGCGCGTTTTGTTGGTCAGCACCACGTTTGCATCACCGATCCTCTCGAGCGTTTTGTCCGGCGGCGTCCTGTCGTACACTGTCAGATCACCAAGCTCCTCCAAAGGCGCCCACGAAATGTCTCCCGGATTCATTGTATAGCCGTCCAGCACCACAATTCTCATAAATACCCTCCTCTTTATGCCTCTATTATACACATCGCGGCGCCCATAGCTCAATAAGCGTGCATAAAAAAAAGACCATGGGCCGGGCAGATCATGGTCTTTTTGAATGTCTGTGCTGAAAATGGGGCTGATGCCTGTGCTCTGCTGTTTTTCAAAACACAGGCGCTGGTTTAAATATTGCTGTTGATCAAGGCATTCGTCTACCCCTGCTGTTAATATGCAAGCCCCATCCGAAACCTTCCCCCCTACATGCCGATCGCCTTGTCGAGCGCATCCTGGTAGTACTTTTTCGGCCGCACACCCACGGCGCTGTCCACCACCTTGCCGTTCTTTATCACAAACACACTGGGGATGCTCATCACACCAAAATGCTGCGCCAATTCCTGCTCTTCGTCTATGTTGACCTTGCCGACCACCACTTTGTCGCCATATTGCTGGCTCAGCTGATCGATTGAAGGCGACAGCATGCGGCAGGGTGCGCACCATGATGCCCAGAAGTCAAGCAGCACCGGCTTGCCCGCTTCGGTCACCTCTTTTTTGAAATTCGCCTTGGTTATCGTCTTTGCCATATTCGTTCACTCTCCTGTCGTGGTATTATAATCCGGTTTTTATGGATCAAGAATAGCACGCAGGGACGGCGTTTATCTGTGACATAGTTACGTTAATCGCAAATTATTTTCAATAAAACCTTGCCGCGTTTCAACTCAATCAATCCTTTATCAGCCATTTTTTTCAGCTGGCGCGTGATGACCTCGCGGGACGACCCCAGCTCCACCGCCATTTTTTCATGCGTGGTTTTCACCTCGCCGGCAGCGTTGGCGTTGTGCTGCAGATATGTCATGACACGCTCCTCAATGCTTTCAAATATCAGCATTTCGATGGTCTCGACGGACTGGATCAGCTTCTGCGCGAGCGCGTTGAATACATAGACCTTGAACGGCTCCGAGCGGTACAGCAGCTCCTTGAACGCATCCGGCGGAATCGTCGCCAGCACGCTGTCCCGTTCGGCTTCGATAGAGAAATCATATTCCACATCACCCATTGCGCACACGCCGGCCATGATGCACAGCTCGCCCTCTCCCACGTGATACAGCGTCATCTCCCGCCCCTTATCGGAAATACGGAACAGCCGAAGCCGCCCGCGCATCACCATAGGAATGCCGGTACAGCGGCTGCTGTCGCCCATCATGATCTGCCCCTTTGCAAGCTCTTTTCGGATCACGGTACGACGCAGCATAGCCGCATCAGCCTCCTTCATCTTCCCAAAGAAAGGGAACTTGTCGAAAGCGCTTCTTTCCATATCCGCCTCCTTGCCACCATCACTTTATAAGTCTTTGATTGAAATATTTGCCGAATTGTGTCTATAATGGAGACAAACCATCAGAAAAAGGGGCTTTCGGTGAAAAAGCTGTTGTTGTGTCTCCTGATCGCCTGCGTCATGGCTCTCACTGCCTGCGGGTCACAAACCGTTCAATCAGGCGGTGTTGTGATGCGCGCGGCGGAGCCTGTTCCCACTGTCTCTTTTGAGGATCTGGCCGATTACACCGAAGAACACATTGTCTTTGTCACCAAATCCGGAGAAAAATACCACGAGGCCGGCTGCTCTCACCTGTCAAAGTCCAGCATCCCTGTCACGCTCGAGCAGGCCCTGCAGGAAGGCAAGGAGCCGTGCAGCCGCTGCCATTGAGCCATAAACCCCCAACCGGATTATACCATGCTTTTACCGGCAAAAACAAAACAAAAAGCGCCCGGCGGCCAGTCCGCAGAGCGCTCGTTTTACATATGGATTATTCCGCGTCATATTTGCCGCTGACCAGCAGGCGGTGATACAGCCAGATGCCCAGCGGCCAGTTGGCCATGAACAGTATCGGCCAAATTGACCACATGCCGTTGCAGTACATGAGCTGGGTGACATTATAGACAAAGAGAAATAAGGATATCACGCCCCAGACGATCAGCGCGATGCGCAACAGCTTCTTGTATGCCATCCCCACAGTGCGCGTATTGTCTGGTTGACGCTTGTATATGATATGTGTGATCAGCAGCCATATGCCCAGCGCAACACCCAATAATAAGCCGATGATGATGAATGCGGGGATGAACGATGTGCCCGATTGATAAGACGAAAACAGATACACCAGCCAGCCCAGCAGATACTCCGCCGCCACCATCAGCGCGCCGTACCGGGCATAATGCCAGCCGAGGCGGCTCGCGAATACGCTGCGCCTGTTGCCGGACACCTGATCCAGCAG
>CAZNVX010000295.1:715-4291 GCA_964576225.1 uncultured Christensenellaceae bacterium | reverse complement strand
CAGAATATTTTATAAGCCAGGTGGTGCGTGAAGCGGTAGGCCAGGCCTTTTTCATGGTGCGCAGCCTCTTTGTGGTGCAGCAGCATGTCGATGCTGTCACCGTCCGCATGACCGATATGGCGGATGGCCCCGTCCTGCAGCCGTGCATGGTCTTCCGGCGACACGGCGTTTTTCTTCAGCAGCGCCTGACGGCGTTTCTCAAAACCGCCGTCAATTTTCATCGCATCCACGGAGTAGCCGGTGATCAGCGCGGCGCCAAAGCTGATCACAGAGACGATCAGATAATCGAGCGGTCGGGTGGATATCAGCACAAAGGCGGCATCGCCCATAGTGGATACCAGCGTGGCCACCACGGTGCCGAAGGTGACGGTGCCTTTCAGATACAGCGGCATCACGAAAATCGCACCGCCGCAGCCGGGCGTAAGGCCGAGCAGCGCGCCGATCACCGGCTGCAGCCGCTTGGCATTTTCCAGCTTCTCCACAAACGCGCCCTGCGTTTTGTAGTTGATAAAGCCGAAAATCAGCAGCACCGCGCCCACAAAAACGCCGACCTCCAAAAAAGCGCCCTCGGCGGATTCGATCAGTTTGTTAAGGATTTCAGCAAACATCGCACCCTCCCGCTTGTTTCAGATATTATTCTCATTATATCGTCATGATCCGACTCTGGTCAACCGCTGTCAGACACGGCCTGCGGCATGAAGGGCACGCCTTCGCTGGCGCATAACCGCTGGACAGCGAATTTGCCGGCGACCGCGGCGCATGGCAGCCCGCCCGGGGGCAGCGTCCACATGCCGGCCATCAGAAAACGACGAAGCCCCGGCAGCTCTCCGGTAAAGTAGGGCGGAACACCGCGCCCGAATCCCCAGGACATCCATGCGCCGCGCCACGAGCCGCAGTAATGCACATAGGTTTGCGGCGTGACAACGTCCGTCGTCTCAATACGCCCTTGCAGGTGCGGGTATCGTTTTTCAACCAGCGCCACGCAGCTTTGCGCCAGCTCTTGCTTGGCTCTGGCATAACGGTCTTTGTCCATGCTGTGCCAGTCGTCATAATCCGCCTCGAAAAAGCAGCACAGCACCGTTTTCCCAGCGGGCGCCATGTCTCCTTTACCGCTGTAATTGATGATCTGAACGAAGCCCCGCAACCGGCCGGCCAGTTTGAGAGGCGGTTCAAGGCACACGGACAGCACATGAGGCTCGCCGGAAAGGTCGGCATCCACGCCGAGGTAAACCATCGCGCTGGTGGGAAGCGTGTATCGCGCTGTATCTGCAAACAGTTTTTCATAACGCGGCGGCATGTAATGACCGCCCAGCATATCGTACAACGTGGCGTGGCCGTCCGCGCAGGATACAATATAGTCCGCACTCAAGGTTTCTCCGCTGGCAAGCTGCACGCCTCTGGCCTGGCTGTTTTCCACGAGCAAACGCCTGACGCGGGCATTGAAGCGGAACCGGCCGCCAAGGCCGGAGAAACGGGCAGCCATGCGCAGCGCGAAAGCGCGGGAACCGCCCACGGGGTACCCCGAGTCGCCGTCATTCATGCTGCCGAGCGTAAACACCAGCGCCGTCGCTTTAAAGCCAGTGGGCACCATCATGGAACGTAAGGCTTTGCCGATCAGAGGATCGCGAAATCTGTTTGCATATTGCGCCACAGTGATTTTGTTGTACCGCGCGATCACTGACAGCGCACGGCGGTTGGAGAACGCATAACGCAAGCCTTCCGAAAACGTCAGCATATCCATCGGTTTTTCTGCGGGCAAAGAGAAGCCTTTGAGCGCCCGGATATCGCGGCAAAGCCGTCGGATCAGCCTTGAATCCGACGGAGAGATGCTCATCAGATGCTTTTCCAAAACATCCGCGTCAGTGTATATGGTGACGCAGCGGGGGCCATCCTCGCAGCGGACAAAGGCTTTGTATGGGGTGACGGCGGTGTGGGCGTCCAGAGCGCCGGTATCGCGCCAGACGCGGTGGAGCGGTGTGCCGTTTTTTGAGCCGACAAGCCAGTGGATACAGCCGTCAAAATGGTACCCGTGCCTGTCCCAGCCTGTGCACTGCCCGCCCGGCAGGCTGTGCTGTTCAACAATCTGCGCATCAAAGCCGCACAGCTGCGCATAAATACCCGCGGTGAGCCCGGCAATACCGGCACCGATGATCAGCACTTTTTTCATGAAAAGCCTCCGTGATGATGATATTTCTATTATAATTGATTATCACTGCTGCGAGAATATATAAATATGTGTTGATTGAACGGATGGGGTGTGTTAAAATAATATTGTAAAAGATATGGCAGGAGAACTGAGCCGTACCAAACTTGTTTTGGCGCGGCTTTTTTGCATTTATCAGACGAAAGGGGACAAGAATGGTGTATGATGCGGCGGTTATCGGCGCCGGCGTAACAGGCTCCATGATCGCGCGGGAGCTCGGATTTACGGATATGTCCGTCTGCGTCATAGAGGCGGAGTCGGACATCGGCTCGGGGGCGAGCCGGGCCAACAGCGGCATCGTGCACGCAGGCTTCGACGCGGAGCCGGGCAGCTTCAAGGCACGAATGAACCGGCGCGGCAATGAGATGATGACCACGCTTGTCAGGGAGCTTGGTGTGCCGTATGAAAACTGCGGGTCGCTGGTGGTGGCGTTTGGTGAGCAGGATGATTCGCAGATAGATGCGCTGTGTGAGCGGGCCGCGGCAAACGGTGTGCCGGTAGAGAAGATTTCCGGCCTACAGGCGCGCGAAAGGGAACCGATGCTGAGCGATTGCGTGACATCTGCGTTGTGGGCGCCCACGGCGGGCATTGTCTGCCCGTTTACGCTGACCATTGCGGCGATGGAAAATGCGGTGAGCAACGGCGTGACGCTTTATCTGAACAGCCGTGTGACGTCCATCGCGTTTAAGCGGGGTGCATACCATATCATTGCCGGAGAAAAGCGCATACGGGCGCGGCTGATCATCAATGCCGCGGGCGTGTATGCCGACGAGATATCGCGGCTGGCGGGCGGAGAGGCTTTTTGCATCCGCGCGCGCCGGGGTCAGTATGTGCTGTTTGACAAAAGCATGCCCGCGCGGACGCACAGCGTGATATTCGGTGCGCCGTCCGAGAAGGGCAAGGGTGTGCTGCTCGGCCCCACGGCGCATGGCAACATGATTGCCGGGCCGACAGCAGAGTTTACCGATAAGGACGACAACGACACGACGCGCGAAGGGCTGGAGCAGGCGCTGAACGGCGTTAAAAAATATGTGCCGGCGGTGGACGGGCGCCATGCTATCACGGTGTTCGCGGGTTTGCGCGCCATGCCGGAGAATCATGATTTTATTATTGAACGGTCGAAAAGCGCGCCGAACCTCATCAATGTGGCGGGCATCGAATCGCCCGGGCTCACATCGTCTCCGGCCATTGCCGAATACGTCCGAGAGCTGCTGTGGGGGGCTGGGCTTTGCAGCGCGGCGCGGCCGGATGCGGTGAGAACGCGCGCACCGATCGAGCGGTTTGCAGACGCCTCGCCTGAGCGCCAGCAGCAGCTGATCAAAGCAGACAGCCGGTACGCCAATGTGGTGTGCCGCTGTGAACAGGTGACGGAA
>CAZNVX010000295.1:0-705 GCA_964576225.1 uncultured Christensenellaceae bacterium | reverse complement strand
TGGACGGTGTCCGGCTGCGCACACGTGCGGGAACGGGACGGTGTCACGGCGGCTTTTGCCTGCCGCGTGTGATGGCGATACTCGCGCGGGAGACAGGGCGGCCATACGACGGTATTACCAAGAGCGGCGACGGTTCGTGGATATTGAGCGGGCGAACGAAAGGAGCGGCGCGATGAAGGCGGATGTGGCGGTTGTCGGGGCAGGCCCGGCAGGGCTGGCCGCAGCCATCGCGGCCAGGGAAAGCGGCGCGCGCGATGTGATTGTGCTGGACCGGGAGGAGCATCTGGGCGGCATACTGCGCCAGTGTATTCATAACGGTTTCGGGCTGCATGTGTTTGGCGAGGAGCTGACGGGGCCGGAATACGCCGCGCGGTTCATTGAGAAGGCCCGCGATCTGGGCATCGCATTTCTGACCGAGACGATGGTGCTTGACATATCGGATCAGCGCGTGTTGACCGCAGTCGGCCCGCGGACGGGGCTGACCCGTATCCATGCCGGCGCGGTTGTGCTCGCGATGGGATGCCGCGAACGCAGCGCGGGTGCGCTGATGATACCGGGCTCGCGACCGGCGGGCGTGATGACGGCGGGCACGGCGCAGCGGTTTGTGAACATTGAGGGCTACATGCCGGGGCGTGAGGTCGTGATACTGGGGTCGGGAGATATTGGGCTTATCATGGCGCGGCGGATGACGCTGGAGGGTGCGCA
>CAZNVX010000294.1:3288-4311 GCA_964576225.1 uncultured Christensenellaceae bacterium | reverse complement strand
CTGAATGCTGGGGTGGCAAATGGCCATATCATCGGTGACAGGCTCAAGCCCGCATGTGTCATTGAGCACGAGATATCTCTTTTCTTCGGTGACGATGTTTTCGCCAATCAGAACCTTGCCGTTCTCATCTTTATGGATATACTCGATCATCTCGCTTTTGCCGCTGCCGCTGGCACCCTCATGCATCACCACAATCTCATTGTCATAAGGGGTCACAACTTTTACCGTCGAGCCGTGAATGGTCACCCAACCTTCTTCTTCGCCTATATTAAGCAGCACACCATAAATACCTTTTTTTGCGCTCGGGCCGGGATACAGATTGTATGAAAACAGTTCGTGCATGTTCTCAAGTCTGTTGTGGACAACCATCTGTTTCCCGTTAAAATGCGTGTGTCTGAAGGTCGGAGCCAGGTAGATTATCGCCTTTGGTTTAAACCCCGTCGGTATTTTGCTTTGCGGAATAAAGCCCTGCAGATCTGCCAGGCCGCCCGCAAAGAAGCCGGCATTGTCGGGCGCCACAAGGAGCGCAGGGTATCCAAACTCATCTCCTCCGGCCAAGAATGGCATCACGATCAATCTTTGCTCCGACAGCCATTGAAAAGTCAGCTCCCGCAGATTATCAAATTCAGCCCCGTATTTAACATTGAATCGCGGCTTGTCCGTTTCTTTTTCGTCAGCAATAACCATGCAGCTCGGATCCCGTCGCCTCATGTATGAATCCGAGTAATTCACCACCAGCCCGTTCTTACACTTTGCAACGTTGGCCTCTACAACATTGCCTTTGCCCGGAACGTCATAGGAAACCTCGAAGTAGTCATTACCTTCTCCGCCTATTGCAATTTTAAGAAGCTCTTCCCTGCTGTCCGGAACCAATATGCTTTTGCATGTTTTCAAAGTGTTCTCGAGCTCTGCCGGCAGTATCATGTTGTTTAAATCCTTCATATTCCCCCCCGCCTTTCTTATTTGTTTTAAATTATTATTTTGCAGCACCTGCGTGCTTTTCCACATTTCCTATAATCATCC
>CAZNVX010000294.1:0-3278 GCA_964576225.1 uncultured Christensenellaceae bacterium | reverse complement strand
AGATTGAGTAAATCCTGCTTTTCCTTAATCACATCATTTGCGTTCAGCCTGTAAACAAAGTGACTCATATCGATAAGATAAGGTTTGTACTCAGCAAAAAAATAGTTGTAAAACCCTCCCAGAAAGCGTTTGAAGTAGGCTGTAAGCTCAACGCTTTCAAAGATATCTTTATGGTCGGATAAGTCGCCATTATATACATCCAAAAGTATTCTGGATGTTTTCCAGACATCCATATATGTGTCGCTGTCATCCTCACCCGTTCCCTTTTCGGTAAAGCAGGTGTTTATCAACTGCATCAACTCTTTATCTTCATCACAGGCCTGTGTGCAATAACCGTGAAGCATAATATGAAATTCCTTGCTATACATAAAATCCTTTGTTGTCTTAAAGGTTGCCTGTTCCGTCGGCACCGCGTTGTTTGAATAGGTATCTCTATTGGCTAACATAACTTTTTTTCTCCTTTACAAATTAATATTTTTTTAGTGGCAATTCTGCAGCATTCCTATGGCGTCTTTGACGAACCCTCCTTTTCTCTGATTCAGGATGGATTATTGCACGCCGGGTTTAACATAAAAAATCCAATATAAACTGAACAGTCAATTTATATTGGACTATGAAACAACTGGTTAGAAACCCTTCGTTTTATCTTCCATTTATATAATAAAGCCGATATATACCTCTGATCGAAGTAGATATCGGCTTACATCCGAACTGGTTAGCTTAACCCTTTCTTTGTCTTCCGTTATTTATTCACTATTCAAATCTGCGTTCTATATTCTCGTCGGCCGTAATAACAATTATTTTCTCTCCGGTTCTTGTGCTCACGTCTGAATGAATGCTTATAATGTCAATGTCAATTATATTCTTTATCAACTCTTCCAGATAAGTGATCGCATTCTCAAATAACATCAACCGAACCTTTTTCATCAACTCAACGCCATTCGGGCTCGTTGCCATCTTCTGTTCTGAGTGACTTAAGAACCGTATGAGCCTTATCACAATGATATCCTGAACGATCAATGTCTTAATCTGCTTTGGACCCCGGCCCATATACTCTATCTCAAACTTGCTGATAGCTTCGCTGATTTTTGCTTCGGTCTGACCCTTTGTCATTATTACCTCCGATAACAAAATAACATAGCAAAACAGTATAGGTCAAGAGAAAAAT
Organism: uncultured Christensenellaceae bacterium; assembly: GCA_964576225.1. GTDB lineage: Bacteria > Bacillota > Clostridia > Christensenellales > SZUA-584 > SZUA-584. The sequence continues at coordinate 2,110 of CAZNVX010000294.1, read as the reverse complement.
TATGGTCATTACTCGCATAGTGTCCAAAGCCTTTATTGTTTTCACCATAAAAACAGGGAAACAAAAGCATTGTAAACATTATTATGTTTCAGTATCACATACTGCCAGAACCCATATCGCTCCCGTCTCAATGCTGTCTTATATCTTTCTCACAACTGTAACGAACGAAGGTGATGGAAGGCCGTCTCCGTTCAATGATTGATAACGATACGCCGGCTATAAATGGATTGCGCCCTTCGAGCACCCCAAAAACGCCTCCATCAGCGCTTCGGGCAAGGTGGGGTGCGCGTGGACGGTGGATCCGGCCGACTCGGCTGTACCCTCAAGGCTCATCACCGCCACAGCTTCATGAATCATTGTGGACGCCTCAGGCCCGATGATGTGCACACCCAGTATCTCGCCGAACCTGCCGTCGCAGACCACCTTCACAAAGCCTTCCGTTTCACCCAGCGTCAGCGCTTTTCCATTGGCCGAGAACGGAAATTTGAACACACGGGGATTAAGCCCTTTGTCCCTGGCCTGTTTTTCAGTTTGCCCCATATAAGCGATCTCCAGATCCGTAAATATACATGAAGGAATGTACTGTTCATTGGCCTCTGTCCGTCCGCCGAACATGTGCTCCGCCGCAATCACGCCCTGCTCGGAGGCCGCATGCGCCAGCTGTGAAATGCCCGTGATGTCCCCGATGGCGTAAACGCTGTCTAGACTGGTACGCATGAGAGCATCCACGCTGACGAACCCTTTAGGGACGCGCGCGATTCCCAGAGATTGAAACGCCTGGTCGTCGACCTCTCTGCCGACAGCCTCAATTATCATCTCACATTCCAACGCGCTGCCGTCCGAAAGCACCACGCCGTAACCCCCGCCATCCTTTTTGACAGCATCCGCCGTCACCGACGTCCTGATATCAATCCCGTTGTCTGTCATCCGTTCGGCCAGCAGCGCAGACACATCCGCATCCACCATGGGCAGTATTGAGGGCAGCATCTCCACAATCGTCACCTTTGTGCCAAACGCGTTCAGTATGCAGCCCACCTCGCAGCCGATAATACCGCCGCCCACGATGACCGCCGAATGTGGCAGCGCAGTCAGCCCCATCAGCTTATCGGTGTCATATATCTCCGCGCCGTCTTCCTCGTTTTTCAACACCGAGGCCGGTTTGCTGCCCGTTGCGAGTATCGCATAACGGCAGCTGACTGTTCTGTCGCCCACGGTAATTTCATGCGCCTTTGTCATCATGCCGGCGCCATCTATCACATCCACCTTATTCTTTTTCAGCAGCCCTGCAACACCGCCGGTCAGCTGCCTGACAATACCATCCTTGCGCGCCATCACCGCGGCAAAATCCAGCTCCGCGCCTGCTATTCTAATGCCGAACTCTGCCGCGCGCTTCACCTGCGTCCACTGCTTTGCGCTGGTGTACAGCGCCTTGGTGGGGATACAGCCGCGGTTCAGGCAGGTGCCGCCCACCGTGTCCTTTTCGATCACTGCCGTCTTTGCACCCAGCTGCGCCGCACGTATCGCCGCAACATAGCCGCCCGGCCCCCCGCCGATCACAATCAGATCGTATTCATACGCCGCGCCATCCGCCTGCAGTGGTTGACCTGCCGCTTTGAGTACGTCAGGCTCCGCCTGCGGCGCTGCCGGCCCCTCAGCCGCGCCGGGCGCTGTGACCATGTCCGGCGCGGCCTCATCCGCCGCGCCGATGAAGGCAATTCCGGTGTCGCACGGCACCGTGTCTCCCTCGCCGTAATACCTTTTGAGCAGCACCCCTTCATACAGCGAATCCACTTCCAGCGTGGTTTTGTCCGTTTCCACCTCAAATATATAATCGCCTTTGGCAATGACGTCACCTTCCTGCTTCAGCCATCTGACGATCTTGCCGTCCGTCATCGTCATGCCAAGCTTGGGCATCTGCACAAAATTCCCCATGTCTACTCCTCCGATAAAATGCTTTCGGGATTTTCAATGATCTCTTTGAACCGCCTGATAAACAAGCCGCTTGTTGCCCCGTCGATATGCTGGTGGTCCGACGTTAAGCTCAGCCCCATCATCGGGCGGATGCCGATGTTGCCGTCCACCGGCACCACCTTGTCCATGATCGCCCCCA
>CAZNVX010000293.1:0-4326 GCA_964576225.1 uncultured Christensenellaceae bacterium | reverse complement strand
ATGTTACACCTCGACATTAGGTCTTAATTCTAAAAAATAATTTTTTAACCGATCATTATTATGTCATGAACCGGCTGATTCGTAAAGCCACAGGAAGAATAATTGGCGTCGCGATCATTCATCCGCCAGGGTCAAATCGAAATGAGTCTCTGTTTCTTTCGCTATAAAGGAATAAGAACCGGGAAGCCATTGCCGTCATTCCCATGAAGTCTCACTCTGCGCAATGGCTCACCCCAAATTCTTATTGCCAGTAACAATAAAGGAGGTAGTTGTTACGGTACGATTGCCACTTTTATCGCTGTCGGATCCTTCTCAGCCGTTTCAAATGCCTTTTCCCAATCCGCAAGCTTATACACATGGGTGACGATCCCGTCCGTTTTGATGGAACCGTCCAGCATGCCGTCGATCACCGCTTTGAAGCAGTTAGGGCTCAGGTGCGCGCCATGCACATTGATCTCTTTTGTGTCGCCCACAATATTCAGATCAAACGGAATCACGTCGGCATAGATGCCGAACTGGACATATGTCCCCAGGTTTCGGATCACGCTCAGCCCCTGCTCGGCGCTGCTCGGGTGCCCGGAGGCTTCAATATACTTGTCACAGCCGTAATCGTCAGTCAGTTTCTTTATCTCCGCCGTCACATCGCATTCGGCCGGGTTGAACACATAATCTGCTCCGAATTCCAGACCCTTCTGCAAACGATTGCTGCGGACATCCAGCCCGATAATCATTTTGGGCATGTACTTCTTCGCGATGGAGACCATGGCCAGCCCGATAGCTCCCAGACCGCTGACCACCAGCACATCGGAATGCGTGAGCTGTGCACGGTCAACGGCATGCATCGCACACCCGTAAGGCTCCACGATCGCACCCATTTCCACGGGGAAATCTTTGGGCACCTTGTACACAAGCGTGTTTTTACCCAGCTTGCAGTATTCCGCAAAACCGCCCGGACACGCTTTTCGGAATCCAGTTATCTCATGCGGCTTGCACATCCAGTAGTTGCCCTCGATGCAGAATTTGCACGCGCCGCAGGGAACGATCTGCTCAACCGCCACCATGTCACCGACTTCCACATGCGTGACGCCTTTTCCGATCTCCACAACTTCTCCGAAGAATTCATGCCCGCCAACCACAGGCGTCTGAATATACTGCGTCTCGGGAGACTGCCCCCACACGCGTTTTCCGCCATGATACGTTTTCGTATCACTGGCGCAAACACCGCAGGCTTTCACCTTCAGCAGAATTTCACCATCGCCCACGTCAGGCAAGTCAACTTCTTCATACCTGTAGTCGTATGGAGCATAGATATTCAAACCCATCATTTTTCCTGCCATCTCTAAATCCCTCCAATTCCTGTTTTTTACTCATCCCTGAAAGACGTCGTCTGCAGAATAACCGCAATGATAATGATTGCACCCTTAATGATATCCTGAGGGTACGACGGAACTGCCAGCAGGTTCATGATATTGCCGATAAGGGCCAGCACGAACACACCGACCAAAGCTTTGACGGGCGTTCCCTTGCCGCCGGACAGGCTCGCCCCGCCGATGACGCAAGCCGCAATGGCATCGAGTTCCCAGCCCTGGCCAAGCACCGGTGCGCCCACCTTGGAACGCGTGGATGCAAGCACGCCGGCTATACCGCAAAGCAGACCGGAGATCAGGTATACGGACATTTTGATGCGTCTGACGTTGATACCGGCAAGGCGGACAGCCGTCTCGTTGCTGCCAATACCATAAACCAAGCGTCCAAAAGATGTGTATTTCGTGACGAACCATGCGATCACCACTATCGTCACAAGAAACGCACCGAGCAGCGGCGTGACCTCGCCAACCGTCGCTGCCATTTCAGGCGTGGCGGCCACAATCTTGTATGTCGATATCCACTCTATTGATTTCTCAGGCAGCATAATCGGCGCGCCATTGGCCACAAACAAAACGAGGCCGCGCGCCATTGTCATCATCGCCAGCGACGCCACAAAAGGAGCCATCCTTGCATAAGCCACGAGGAGACCCGTGATGGTTCCGAGAATTGTCGCGACAACGATGGCCAGCAAAAGCGAGGGGAATATCGGCAGTCCCAGCGTTGTTGAGAAATACGCCGTGAACACCGCGCCAACGGCCACAAGCGAACCGACGGACAGGTCGATACCGCCTGTGAGTATCACAAACAGCATGCCCATCACCATAAACGTTGTCGCGGAATTCTGCCTGATCAGGTTGCCGATGTTTTTCCATGTAAAGAATTCCGTTGACAACAACGTACATACCACAAACAGCAATACGAACATGATGTACGTATTATATTTGAGTATAAACTTACCTACCGTAAGCTTTTCTTTTCTATCAACCGCAGTTTCCATATCTATGCCACTCCCATTTCTAAAGCAATCAGCTTACTCTCTGTGATCTCATCTTTTTTAAGTTCTCCGACCACGTGACCAAAACGCATCACCATCACCCTGTCGCACATGCCGATCAATTCAGGCATTTCAGAGGAAATCATGATGATGGCCACCCCCTTGGCAGCAAGATCATTGATGTTCCGGTAAATCTCAACCTTCGCCCCTACGTCCACGCCGCGTGTCGGTTCGTCCAGCACGATAACCTTACAGTCAGCTGCCAGCCATTTTGAAAGACCTACTTTTTGCTGGTTGCCGCCGCTTAAGCTGGAAGCATCGTCTTCGGTGGAATTGTACTTGGTATTGAGCTGAGCCAGTACCTCTTTAACGAATCTCTTTTCTTTTCTCGCGTCGAAGATCCCCAGTTTGTTCTTGCCCTTTTCAATCGCAGCCAGTGTGGTATTGAAACGTATGGACTGTTCAAGCAAAACGCCTTGTCTTTTTCTGTCTTCAGGCAGCAGTCCAAAACCCTTCTTAACGGCATGCTTCGGCGAACGGAAGCGCATTTTATGACCAAAATATATGACTTCGCCTTTATCCATCACGTCCGCGCCAAATATCGCACGCATCGTCTCGGTTCTCCCGGCGCCAACCAGGCCGGCAAAACCCAGCACCTCACCGCTTCTGACATTGAAGCTGACATCATTGACCATCGTACCGGCGCAGATATTCTTGGCCTCAAAGACCACATCACCTATTTGTGCCTCTCGCTTCGGGAACATTTCTGTCATCGGCCGGCCGACCATTTTATTAATAAGACCCTCTTTATCGATATCACTGGTCAGAACCGTATCCATGTATTCGCCGTCTTTCATGATCGTGATACAATCGCAGAGTTTAAATATCTCTTCAAGCCTGTGTGATATGTAGATGATGCTCACACCCTGCTTCTTCAATTGGTTTAAAAGGATGAACAGTTTTTCAATCTCTGCAAACGTCAGCACGGCGGTCGGCTCGTCGAGCACCAGTATTCTTGCGTTTCTAGACAGTGCTTTGCAGATTTCCACCACCTGCTGATGCGCGACAGGAATATCGCCCACCACTGTGGTCGGCGAAATACTTCCAAATCCCAGTGCGTCCAGCAGTTTCTGGGCTTTCTTGGATAGGCTCCGCCAATTGATAATCCCCTTGTTCTGTGTCAGATGGTCTATGAAAATATTCTCAGCAACTGTCAGGTGAGGCGCGAGCATCAGCTCCTGATAGATAACAGCGACGCCTTTATCAATGCTGTCTTTGGGCGTATGAATGTTGGGGTCCGCGCCGTCTATCAGAATCTGTCCGGCATCATGCCGGTGAGCACCCGACAGCACCTTGATCAGCGTGGACTTGCCGGCGCCGTTTTCACCGACAAGACCATGTATCTCGCCAGGCTTAACCTGCAGCCTTCCGTTCTTTAATGCCTGAACACCACCGAAGGCTTTTTTGATGTCCAGCAATTCTACTTTATAATTCTCACTCATCTAAAACCTCCCGGCGAAATTCCATTTCAGCGACACTTTTTTTCCGCCTTGCTTGATTCGTAATGGAGACGCACGCAACCGTACAAGTACGGTTGCGTGCCAATCTCTCAATAGTCGTATCCAGTCAGTTGTGATTAGAAATTCGCATTGGGATCATAGAATTCAGCCACGTTCTCGATCGTGATCGCAGCCGGAGGCGTCGTGGTGGTCAGCTCATAGCTTTCCGGATCCACGCCGTTGACCAGGATATCGATAGCGATATCAACAGCACCTCTTGCAATAACCGGAGGAGCGTTCAGACCCGTCGCGATATACTTCGTGCCGTCCTGGATCAGCTTGTAAGCTTCCTTCTGACCATCAGCAGCCGCAGCGATGTAGAGCTGATCCATCAGGCCAGCATTCTCAACAGCGGTCATGGCGCCCAGCAGCATGTTGTCGTTCTCACCAAGCAGCAGGTTGATC
>CAZNVX010000292.1:0-4340 GCA_964576225.1 uncultured Christensenellaceae bacterium | reverse complement strand
GAGACTTTGCAAAAAAAGTATGAATTTTGGCGCAAGACGCCTTTCCTATTGCCTGGAGAAGGTGTATACTTTTTTCTGATTAACAACCATGGGGTTACAAACAATGACCAACGGCTTTTGCCTGATGGGGCTTGACATCGGCTCGACCACTGTCAAATGCGTCGTTCTTGAGGATAAACTGGTTCGATTCAGTTATTATAAACGACACTTCAGCGATATCGCCGGCGCAGTGGCGGGTATGCTGCGCGAAGCGCATGACACGCTGGGGGACATTCAGGTGAAGGCCTGCGTCACCGGCTCGGGCGGGCTTTCGGTGGGCAAATGGCTTTCCCTGCCGTTTGTTCAAGAAGTCATCGCCGCCAGCAGCGCTGTCAAGGCATTCATTCCCGACACAGACGTCGCAATAGAGCTGGGCGGAGAAGACGCAAAGATCACGTATTTTAAGGGCAGCACCGAACAGCGGATGAACGGCACGTGCGCGGGCGGCACCGGCGCGTTTATCGATCAGATGGCTTCATTGCTGGAGACAGACGCGGCGGGTCTTGACGCGCTGGCCGCCAAAGCATCGCATGTGTACGACATCGCGGCGCGCTGCGGCGTTTTTGCCAAAAGCGACATCCAACCGCTTATCAATGAAGGCGCCGCGCGCGAGGATATCGCGGCTTCCGTTTTTCAGGCCGTCGTCAATCAGACCATCAGCGGCCTGGCATGCGGCCGTCCGATACGCGGGCGCGTGGCCTTTCTGGGCGGGCCGCTGCACTTTCTGCCGGCTCTGAAAGACAGGTTTATCAACACGCTCAAATTGCGCCAGGATGACATCATGAACGCGCCCTACGCCATGATGTTTGTTGCCGCGGGCGCTGCCATCATGGCGGATAAAGCGCCGGTCAGTTTAAAAGACCTGCTGACTCAGTCACAGTCCCAGCAGGCTTTGGATGCCGCCTCGGTTTATCTGCCGCCTCTGTTTGAAAATGAAGCGGCGTATGACCTTTTTAAGCAGCGCCATGCACGCGCGGATGTGCCTTTGCAGCCCATCGAGGCTGCTGCCGGCCCATGTTATCTTGGCATTGACGCCGGTTCAACGACCACCAAGGCCGTTCTCCTCTCGGGCAGCGGCCACATCGTCTTTACGCATTACGGGGCAAACAAGGGACGGCCGCTCGACATGGTGCGCCAGATACTCTCGGATATCTATGCCAAGCTCCCAGGATCAGCCTATATCGCGCATGCGGCGTCCACCGGATACGGCGAAGGCCTGGTCAAGGCCGCGTTTTCACTGGACACAAGCGAAGTGGAAACCGTCGCGCACTACACAGCGGCGCGTTCCTTCATGCCGGATGTGGATTTCATACTGGACATCGGCGGGCAGGACATGAAATGCATGCGCATCCGCGACGGCGTGATCGACGAGGTGATGCTCAACGAGGCCTGTTCATCGGGATGCGGCTCTTTCCTGGAAACATTCGCCGCTTCGCTGGAATGCGATATCCGCGAGTTTGCCCGTCAGGCGCTGTTTGCGCCCAAGCCGGTGGATCTGGGCAGCCGGTGTACGGTGTTCATGAACTCCAAGGTGCGCCAGGCGCAAAAGGAAGGCGCGGTGCTCGGCGGTATTTCCGCCGGCCTGTCATATTCGGTTATCAAGAATGCGTTATACAAAGTTGTCAAGCTGAAGAATCCGGACGATCTCGGCCACAATGTGGTGGTGCAGGGCGGCACGTTCTTGAACGATGCGGTGCTGCGCGCGCTGGAACAGCTGACAGGGCGCGAGGTGATCCGGCCCGTTATCGCCGGTCTGATGGGCGCTTACGGCGCGGCGTTGATCGCCCAAGAACGCTGCCCTGAAAACGCCGTATCTTCCGTGCTGTCCCCGCAAGCGCTGGGCGCAATGCGCATCACGCAGACGTCGGCACGCTGCGGCCGGTGCGAAAACAACTGCCGTTTAACCGTGAGCCATTTTGGTGACGGGCGCCGGTTTATTTCCGGCAACCGCTGCGAACGCGGCGGTCTTCATGCCGACCGGCAGAACGAGCTGCCCGACATGTATGACTACACATATCGCCGGCTTTTTGCGTATCAGCCCCTGGACAATGCGCCGCGGGGCAGCATCGGCATTCCGCGTGTGCTGGGCATTTATGAGAATTATCCGTTTTGGCACACGTTCTTCACCGAGCTTGGGTACCGCGTCGTGCTGTCTCCGCGCTCCTCCCGAAGCGTCTACACAGCGGGTATTGAAAGCATACCGTCCGAATCGCTTTGCTACCCGGCCAAGCTGGCGCACGGCGCAGTGCGGCTGCTTATCGACAGCGGGATTAAAACCATCTTCTTCCCCTGCGTGCCATATGAGAAAAAAGAGCAGAAGAAAGCCGCCAACAATTACAATTGCCCGATTGTGACGTCATATCCGGAAAACATCAAAAACAACATGCCTGAGATCAAAGAAAACGGCGTCACGCTGCTGATGCCGTTTCTGCCGATGGACCGCTTAAACCGGCTGACACGGCGGCTCACGGAGGAGTTTTCCGGCATACCGGCAGGGCAGGTGCGCCGCGCGGCACGCCTCGCATGGCAGGAAAAGTCCGCGTTTCAAAGCGACATCCGGCGTCAGGGCGAAAAGATACTCGCACAGGTGCGGCATGGCGAATTCCCGGCAGTGATACTGGGCGGACGTCCCTATCATGTCGACCCGGAGATCAACCACGGCCTCTCGTCCATCGTGACGTCGCTCGGCTTTGCGGTGCTGACCGAGCAGGGGGTGGCGCATCTTGGCGAATACCGTCCGTTGCGCGTGCTTGACCAATGGATGTTCCACACGCGCATCTATGCCGCGGCGCACCTGGCGGGGCGGACAGAGGGTCTTGAGCTGGTGCAGCTCAATTCATTCGGCTGCGGCTTGGACGCTGTGGTCACCGACCAGACTCAGGAAATCATGAAAGCCTACGGCAAGATATATACGCTGATCAAGATCGATGAAATCAGCAATACCGGCGCCATTCGCATCCGGCTGCGCTCACTGGCCGCCGCGGTGGCCGAGCGCAAAAAGAAGCGCGTGCTGGACGATTTAAAGGAAGCGGTGCTGCAGAAAAAAGACGCCGTCGTACAAAAAAAAGATGCCGTCATGCAAAAAGCCGTGGAATATAAAAAAGTCGTATTTGAGAGATTCATGAAAAAGGACTACACGATACTCTCGCCGCAGATGTCGCCCATCCATTTCGACTTTCTGCGCGCGGCGTTCGAGTCATCCGGATACCGTTTCGAGCTGCTGCCATCGGTGGACACGGCGGCGGTGGATGAAGGCCTCAAATACGTCAACAATGACGCCTGTTATCCGTCCATACTGGTGACGGGCCAGTTGATTGAAGCCGTCAAATCCGGCCGTTACGATACGGATAAGCTGGCGTGCATCATCTCGCAGACAGGCGGCGGATGCCGGGCTTCCAACTATATCGGCTTTATCCGCAAGGCGCTGACAGATGCAGGCTATGATAATATCCCGGTCATCTCTTTAAGCGCGGGCGGTATAGAAAAACACCCCGGTCTTAAAATCACGCTGAAAATGATGCGGCGCGCGATGCGCGGCATGGTCTATGGCGACCTGCTGAACCGTCTGACGCTGGCCACCCGGCCCTATGAAGCGCATCCGGGTGACACCGACGCCGCGCTGGATAAATGGCGCGCCATTGCGCTGGATAACGTCCGTCAGTTAAACGGCAGGCGGTTCAGGCAAAACATCACCGCGATCGTAGACGCTTTTGAGGCCATCCCCATCACAAACATCAAGAAGCCTGTGATCGGCGTGGTGGGCGAAATACTGGTCAAATACCATCCGACAGCCAATAATCAGATCGTCAAGGTGCTCGAAGACGAAGGCGCCGAGGTCAAGGTGCCGGATCTGATCGACTTTCTGCTATACTGCGCCTACAATATGAACTTTAAGCATGAAAAGCTGGGGCGTGCCAAACTGTTCGCTCATTTTGGCAACTTCACGATATCCATCATTGAAGGCTACCGCAGACAAATGCGCGACGTGCTGCGCCGCAGCAAGCGGTTTTCCGCACCGTCCTTCATCGATGAAAAGGCCAAAGCAGCCTCCGAGTTCTTATCCATCGGCAATCAAACAGGCGAGGGCTGGTTCCTGACCGGCGAGATGGCCGAGCTGCTGGCCGAGGGCGCAGACGGTATCGTCTGTGTGCAGCCGTTCGCGTGCCTGCCCAACCATATCGTGGGCAAGGGCGTGATTCAGCCGATACGCGCCAAGTATCCGGATGCCAACATCGTCGCCATCGACTACGACCCCGGCGCCAGCGAAGTGAACCAGCTCAACCGCATCAAGCTGATGCTCA
>CAZNVX010000291.1:0-4353 GCA_964576225.1 uncultured Christensenellaceae bacterium | reverse complement strand
ATTGAGGCCTTCGTGCTGCTCCCCCTGTTTCTCCATATGCGGATTAGTGAACTGCAACCGCCGCCCAACGCGCCTGACGTTACCGGAGACAAAAACGCTGTCATGAAGCTTGTACATGTTCCTGATATACGGCTGATTAAAAAAAACAGCCTCAACCCTGCCTGTTTCGTCCGATAACGAAAATGTGGTTAGATTGAGGCCGCTCTTGATGCGCCTAAGACTTGGCTCTTTAATAATCCGGGCATGAATATGACAGTTTTCCCCTTCTGACAGCTCACTTATAAGGGCGCTGCGGCCAGAGGATTCATAATCCCGCGGCATATAATACAACAAATCGGCGATGCTATTGATGTTCAGCCGGGCAAACAGCCGGGCCTTTTTCTCACCAACACCCTTTAATTTGCTAACCGGGGCATTCAGGTTCATTACTCGACCGCGAACACAAACTGGTATACCGGCTGCCCGCCAAATTGCAGCTCCACATCATAATCGTCGTATTTTTCTCTGACCATATCGGCGATCTGATTTGCCAGTGTTTCGGTGACTTCTTCTCCGTAAAAAATGGTGATGACGCTGTCGTCTTCAGTCACCATTCCTTGAAGCAGCTGGTCGCAAGTTTGAAAGATATCTCCCGTATGGCAGGTGATATCACCGTCCTGTATGCCGATCAGCTCGCCCTTTTTGATGACCTGACCTGAGAGCTTCGACTCTCTGACGGCGCTGGTTACCTGCCCTGTTTTCACAGTCGTAATGGCCTTTTTCATGCGTTCGGTGTTCTCTTCAAAATCGAGATCGGGGTTGTAGGCAAGCACCCCGGTAATACCCTGGGGAAATGAGCGAGAAGGAATCACATGAACGTTCTTACTCGAAAATCTGGCCGCCTGCTCCGCTGCCAATATGATGTTCTTATTGTTCGGAAATACAAACACATTATCAGCGGGCGCTTTTTCTATTGCCATAGTAATCGTCTCGGCCGACGGGTTCATCGTCTGCCCGCCTTCAACGATTTCATCCACCATAAATTCCTTGAAAATATTGACGAAGCCCTTGCCCGCCGCTACAGTCACCACAGCCATGTTTTTCTTTTCACGCGGCGCTTCGGCATGCTCAAGCTCCGTGTGCTGCTCACGCATATTGTCGATCTTAATGCGCGAAAGCTCGCCGAATCGAAGTGCGAACTGCAACGCTTTGCCGGGTACGTTGGTGTGCACATGCGTTTTGATTAACTGCAAATCGCCAACGACGAGCACGCAGTCGCCAATCTTCATCAGCTTCTCACGGTAGCGGTCAATATCGTCCTGCTTGACGGACTCGTGAATATTCTTAATGAAAAACTCCGTGCAATATGCAAATTCGATATCTTCCGCGCTGGCCGTGTTTGTAAAATCCACAGTGGGTTCATCGGCGTCAAGCAGTATGCCATCCGTGATGGCTTCACCGTCAAGCGCCATCTTAAACCCGCGATAGATTACCAACAGGCCTTTTCCGCCTGCGTCAACCACACCCGCTTCCTTGAGCACCGGCAGCATGTCAGGCGTTTTCTTCAACGTCTGCGAGCCCTGCTCCAGCACAGCGTCCATAAGCTGATAGATATTATCATCCTGTGCGGCGCAGCGCAGCGCTGTTTTTGCCATGTCTTTGGCCACCGTCAGAATCGTGCCTTCCTTGGGCTTCATAACGGCCTTGTAAGCCGCGTCCACACCCTCCTGCATCGCTCTTGCAAAGTCAGGCGCGCCTGCGGTTTCCAAACCCGCCAGGCTTTTGGAAAGGCCACGAAACAACTGGGACAGTATCACGCCCGAGTTGCCGCGCGCACCCTTTAACGCGCCCAATGACAAAGCATCTCCCACGGTGCTGATCTTTGTGACGTCAGCCGACTTAACCTCTTTTACAGCAGACATCATCGTCAGCGACATATTGGTTCCTGTATCGCCGTCCGGAACCGGAAAAACATTAAGCGCGTTAAGATTCTTCTTGTTTTTTTCTAAAAAAGCGGCCGCAGAAAGGACCATTTCTTTAAGCAGCTCGCCGGTGATCCTTTGATGCATCAGCTTATCCCCCTATACCCGGATACCGTTGATCGTGACATCGACTTTATCGACGTTCAGGCCGGTAATCTTCTCCACTTTATACTTGACGGTATCAATCACATTGGAAGCCACGGCTGAAATGGATACACCGTATTCAACGACCACAAAAAGCGCGATTCGAACAGAATCATTCTCTGTTGAAATCTTGACGCCTTTGTTCAGATTTTCACCTCTTAATAATTCCACAATGCCATCCATGGCTTTTTGAGACGCCATGCCAACAATGCCGTAACAGTCCATTGCCGCCAATCCGGCTAAATTGGACAAGAATTCATCAGAATAATCTATTTTTCCGTATGAGTTCTGCTGAATAACAGCCATCAAATAGCCTCCTAGGGATAATAATACAGTCACACGTGCAAAATCCGGCGAATACAATCTATCGTTTTTTTTCCCCCGCGTCAAGGGTTTTAAATAATTGAAACTAAAATTTAAAGATTTAATCTTGCCAAATCAGACCTTCAATGATAGAATATCACACGTGCGATTTTGCGTCAAGGAGAGAGGTGTAAACAGATGGCAAAGTACTGCGAAGTATGTAAGAAGGGCATTGCGTCCGGCAACACGGTCAGCCATTCAAACAGAAAATCCAGGAGAACATGGTCTCCCAACGTCCAGCGTGTCAGAGCGGTCGTTGACGGCTCTCCAAAAAGGGTCTACGTTTGTACCAGGTGTCTAAGATCCGGCAAGATTACCCGCGGGTAAGCTAAATAGATTGACCAATCGGGGCAGCCAGCGGGCGGCCCTTTTGCTTTGCCCGGAGAAGCTCCCCGGGCAAAGCTATGTATACGTTTTTCAAGTAAACAGCTTCTTGAGTATGCCGCGCAGCATCCGCGGCGCCTTCACACAGTAAATCCTCAACATAACCCACCTCCATACATAGCATCAGATTTTTCGCCATAGTACGAAACAGCCGATTCCGATCAGTATTGCGCCCAGAAAAGCCAGCCACATCCAGTAAGGCATAAAGCATATCAGCAATATGACGCCAATCAAAACAAGAAAAAAAGCGATTATCCTTCGCATGATACAGTTCCCGCAAAACAAGCTATCACCTCCTGCGAAGCAGCACTGGATTCCCTTTTATGTATCATACGATTTTTAGGCGGGAAGTGTTACGTTTTGCCGGCTATCTTTATGATCAGTGCATAACCGCCGCTTATAGACAGTTTGGCAGGGCTTTGCCCGATGATATTGCTTATGCCTCTTGAAGCATCTGTCCGAAGCAGCAGCTTTTCAAGAGGATACACCAGGTTTTCCGCAGTCACAGTCACATCTCCCGATATGGGAACAATAGAAACCGTCTGCCCGGTGTGTCCGTGCAGCACAAAATCGCCGGTCGCAGCCGTTATCTCATGTTTTTCATCTATGAGGCGGCACCGCACACCGGCGCGGGCTGCCTTGAGCAGCATTGCCAGGTTGCAAAGCGTATGATCAAGCCGCCCCCCCAGTGCGCCAAGCAATACGATATCGTCCGCTCCGGATTCAATGGCGGCGCTCATTGCCGCTTCCGTATCCGTTTCGTTTTTCTGAGCCGGCAGCCGAATGATACGGCTTCCACAGGATTCCAAACAGGACACACTGCGGGTGCGTGCGGAATCAAAATCGCCGATGAGTATATCGGGCACCATGCCGTGGGCAGCAAATGTGTCTGCCGCACCGTCCGCCCCGATCACCATATCCGCGCCGCTTAGATGCTTGACGAGCAGCTTTTGGTCGGGCGCAGTGCCTGCGGCAACAATCACACATTTCATGTGTTTATCCTTAGCTGACGGATTACCTGCGCGGGGTCTTCCGCGTCAAAGACCGCGCTCCCGGCAACGACGACGTTAACCCCGGCCGCAACCACCTGCGCCACATTATTCACACCGATGCCGCCGTCCATTTCTATGTCAATATTCAGCCCTTTTTCACTGATCGTTTCTCTGAGTCTTTCGGCTTTTTGAAGCGAATACGGTATAAAGCTCTGGCCGCCGAAGCCAGGGTTTACAGACATCAGCAGCACCATGTCGATTTCATCAAGCACATAGTCGATCACGCTGAGCGGTGTGTGCGGGTTAAGCGCCACCCCGGCCTTCTTACCGGTGGAACGGATCAGCTGGAGTGTGCGGTCAAGGTGCACCGTCGCCTCTTCATGAACAGTAATAATATCGGCGCCGGCGTCTGCAAACTCTTTGATAAACCTTTCGGGCGCTTGCACCATCAGGTGAACATCCAATACCAAATCCGTATGACGCCGCAAATCCCGCACCATGTAGGCGCC
>CAZNVX010000290.1:0-4368 GCA_964576225.1 uncultured Christensenellaceae bacterium | reverse complement strand
AAATCATCATCCGGAGTATGAACGGAAACCTTATAGCCTAACTTCAAGTATTTGCGGGCATTTTCAAGGGCGGCCATCTGTCCCCAATTATACGGGATGCGTTTCATCGGTTTGCCGGTGGCTTCCACGATGAATACCGAGTCGTCGCCGGCCGCGACAGCGGCATCATATTCGGCCTTGGTGATGGGCACCGGCTTTTTGCCGTCGATGTCGTTGTCGTAACACCAGCAAATATCCGTAATTCCAGGATGATGCTTTAAGAACCATTGTAGCGCCTTATCCGACAGGCAGCCGGTGGTAATCCGGTGATCCTGCCGCCAATCAATGCCGTGGAGCATGGCAAGGGTGGCATGGCTGGCGGCGTCGATAGGGGCCTCCAGCACGTAAACCTTGTTGCTTCGGCCAACAATATGAAAGGGGATGTCCTTGTCTGAACCGCTTTTGTCCTGCTTGATTGTACTGTCGGGGTCGGCTCCACGCATAGCACAATAGCGGGCTTTGCCGGTTTCGTCATAGCCGATAAAGGCGCAGACGCTTTCGTATTTTTCTGTTTCCTTGTTGAAATAGGTCCCCTGATACAGCTTTTTTTCGTTCATGAGCGCCGATATGATGCTGGGGTCAATGCCCCGGTGCTCCACCAGATACCAATATGCCCGCTTGAAGTTATACGCCTTTTTGGGCAGTATCAGTTCTTTCTTCTCCGGAGGGGGGACGAATTTGCGCGGAGCGGCTTCTCGCACTGGTTCATAAGACGGACCCAGCAGGCGTTTCACTGCATCAACAAAGGTTATATTTTCATGCAGAATAATGAAATTGATCGCGCCACCCTTGGACACGTCTTTTCCTTCCTGTGAAAGCGTACCCTCCATGCCAAAATGCTTAAAGGCATTGCCGCTTTTATAGAAATATAGGCCGCCGCTGTGCTTGGCGTGATAAGCCTTGCGTTCGCTGTCCTCCAGTTCATATCCATATTGCCCGGCCAGCTTCAATAGATTTACACTGTTGGCCTGTTCAACCTGTTCATCGGTAAAGCGCAGGCGGCCGCTGGTTGCCGTTGAATTCATTTCAGTCACCTCCGGTTCAGATGATAGATTTTCATATGCCGCCGCGCCCAGGTATTGGTCCAGATCGGGGCAGCTAAATCGTTTATGCTGATAATGGCTGCCGGGGTAGACAAAATCCCATTGCACGCCTTCGGCATCCGTAAAATAAACGCCGAACAATTCCGCTGCGGCTTTGGACGATATTCCGTGTTCTTCAATAGGATGTAATTCCATCAGGCGGTCAGGGATCAGGATTTCGTAAGCGGGCCTTATGCTGCCCGCATGAAGAAATGATGTATTCTCGTTTTCCCCGATGAAACCCCGGCTGTTGAATTTCTTGCAGTGCAATGTCGGGTCATCGTATCCAGACCCGGTTATGGAGCCCATGCCGCGGTCAAATCCAGTCAGCCGGGCACGATATGTCTTTCCCATCCGGTCGGGTGTTGTTTCAAAAATCTCTCCCAGCTTGCAGGGCAGCAGCACGCGCATAGCTTCACCTCGCTTTTCACTTCTGCGGAATTCCGCAGAAGTTGGGTTTTCCGTGAAATATACTGGCTTTTAGCGCTCCATACCGCCGGTCAGCATCTTGATACCCAGCGTATT
Source organism: uncultured Christensenellaceae bacterium (assembly GCA_964576225.1). Lineage (GTDB taxonomy): Bacteria > Bacillota > Clostridia > Christensenellales > SZUA-584 > SZUA-584. The sequence goes on along the minus strand of CAZNVX010000290.1, from coordinate 2,722 downwards.
TTGCATTTGCACCAAATCCTCCAGATCGTTAGCAACCGGAGGCTTTGCTTGAATCGCAAAACCCGAATTCAAGAGTTCGGACATATGCTTTACAAAAACGTCCTTTACCGTCTGTCCACCGGCTGGTGTAAATTTGTCAACGCCATCAGGCCGATGCAGCTCCACCCGGTCGCTGTATTCATAAAGTGTCAGTTTGTCGTTGCCGGGGACTTGACCCTGCCTAAAAAAATCCACGCTGTTGCGGGCAAGCGACTTCCGGGCGGAGGATGCGGAGGATACTGGTTGCGGGGGTATGCTGTCGATAGTAAGCTGCTCAAAGGGACCATCCGGCCATTTTTCCCGTACCACCAGCGAAGCCTCCTGCGGTGCAGGCTGTACGTGTTCATCGTGGGTGAGGTAATGCTGCAATTTCAGCTCCGCCACGATTTCGTCAAACACGGCGTTGATGGCTTGGCGTTCCTCGCCCTCCGGGTAGGCTTTCAGCAGGTGTGGAGTGCCATCTTTGTCAAAAGTCATACTGATGGCGCACTCCGCATGTCCGGCAAGGTAATCGGATTTGCCCGGCAGTTTATCCATGATATAGATAGCAAAGGCTCTGGCTGTCAGCTCGGCATTGCTTTCCCAATATCCGCCGTCCTTCTCACAAACCTCACCCATCTTTTTGGAGTTTATATAATACTCGGTATGGGTTCTTCCGATGGTAGGGGCCGAACGCTGGCTCATAGCGGCTATCATACCCTCGAACATCATCAGCCGTTCCCGTTCGCTTTTGGGAATAATGCGTCCGCATACAGTTTTTTTGAGGTCGTTCAGCCTGTCAACGCTGCCTTTCTCACCACGCAAATAAGCCGTTTTCAGCGTTTCATACTGCGCCAGCTCCTGATCGCCGCCTTTCCCTTTCAGATAAGACAACACAAGAGATTCCAGCCAACTTTCGGCGTTGCGCCGGGTGCGGGCATCCTGGGCCTCGGTGCGTATGGATGCCTGCTCCTGGGTTTCGGGCTTATACATGATGGTATTGATCAGCTTGTAGAACAGAGGATGTTTGCGGGGGTTTTCAGACAGCAAATCCTTTACGCCCAGCCTGTGGCCCAAATAATCATCCAGCCCGTGCCACCATTCATGCGCCAGCGATCCGGCGCCGTGCATTTTGGTCAGGTTAATAACCTGCCGCAGCGGTTCATAGTGCGCGACGGCGTTGCCGCTGCCACGTGCTCCAAAAGCAATGGAGAGGACCCCCTGATAGGAAATGTCTCTATCGCTGATCTGCAAAACTGCGGCCAGGTCTTTCAGCGCGTCAAAGCCCATGTCGAGCGATGCCTGCCGGTCATTCTGCGACATCCAGTTTCCAAATTCGCCGCCCCTGAAACCAAAAGTGTCCAAATAATCCTGTCCGACTGCATCCCGCCCATGCCGGTAATCCGGTCCGTCACGCTGCACATTGGCAAGCTGCTCCGGAACAAACCTCTTTTTTCTGCCGTCGCCCGGCTGCTGGGCCAATTCCTGCACCCATTTCAGCGCCGCCTCACGGCTGTCGAAATTGGTTTTGAGAATGCGATGTGCTTTGGCTGCATACCAGGTGTCGGGACGCCAATCGTCATTTTTCGACCAGGAGTTTTTGCCGTCGTGGTAGAGGACTTCATACCCTTTGGGCACCTTTTCTTCTTTGGGGACGCCGAACTGTTCTTTCTGCGCCTTTTTCGTAAATTCATATTCAAACATGGACTCGGAGCGGATATGCAGGGTGTGGGCCAGTTGATTTGTGATAACGGAGTTTTCCTGTCCCTTTTGAGTGGCAATATATCGGGGACCGCTGATTCCGCCGTCGATGCGTTCCACGTAACCGGTGTCAACAAGAAAACGGTCATAGGCGCGCATGGCGTCAGCGCGTGTCTGCACACCTTCCATAACGGCCTGCACCTCGCGTATGGTTTCAACATATTGCTTCTGACGGTCCAGCCGCTTTTCCGGGGTATCGTCGGTGCGGTAATATTCGGGCGAGACGTTCAGGCTGTCCCGCACCTTCTTTACAAAGTACACCACATCGTAGGGGATGCCGCCGTCGATCATCGCCTGATAATCCGGCTTTCTCCAGACATTATCCTTCTTGACATACTTTTCTGCCTCACGACTGTTCATTTCGCTTAAATCGCCGGCGTATAAGCCGCGTTGACGCCATAAATCCTTTCTTGCGCCGCCGATCTTTTCGCCAAAATCGCTATGCTGCACAGGATTCGCCATATGCCTTAACCTCCTTCCTAAAAAGAAAAATCAACTTCTGTGGAATTCCGCAAAAGTTGATTTCTCCGCGATATGTAAAGCTTTTAACACTCTTGATGACTAACATTCTTTCACGGCTGCCGGGGGTTGTTTCTCACCTAAAGTTCCAATTCATCTTCAGCGTCAGCAAAACAATCATCGGCCAAGTATGATTCGCCATAATTTGAAATGTCCGCTGTTTCATTTACCTCGGCTGCCTTGTGGTCATCCAAGGAAACTGCATCGTAGCATATATCGGAGGATGCCTGTGGTAGGAGGCCCTGTTCCAGCATTGACTGGTATGTTGTACCGGCGACGATGATGTGATCCAGTACATTGATTTTCAGAGGCGTAAAAATGGAAATGAGTTTTTGCGTTATATCCCGGTCCTCTAAGGATGGGTTTATACTTCCACCCGGATGGTTGTGTGCAAAAATGATAGACCTGCAATCGTTGGCAAGAG